>CANIMM010000272.1 GCA_947468255.1 Chitinophagaceae bacterium
ATAAAGGAATCGACATCCATAAAGTAAGTGGTACGGGCGACAATGGACGCATTACTAAAAAAGACATCGACAGTTATGTACCAGCTGCAGCTTCAGTTGCGCCGGCTTCTGTATCTACTGCACCAGCTGCAAAAGCTGCAGCACCCGCTTTCATCGCCAATGGCCAGGAAGGATATACAGATACTGCATTAACACAAATGCGCAAAGTAATTGCAAGACGCCTAGGTGAAAGTAAATTCTCGGCTCCGCATTTTTACCTAACCATGGAGATAAACATGGATAATGCCATGACCTCACGGGGTACTATGAACGAAGTAAGCCCTGTAAAAATTTCCTTTAATGATATGATCATAAAAGCCGCTGCAATGTCGCTTCGGCTGCACCCGGATGTAAACAGCAGCTGGATGGGGGATTTTATCCGACACAACCACCATATTCACATTGGATCTGCCCTAGCGCTACCAGAAGGATTGATTGTTCCGGTAATCCGTTTTGCTGATCAAAAATCATTGTCACAAATAGCTGCCGATGCAAAAGAATTGTACGGCAAGGCAAAAGATAAAAAACTTCAACCCGCCGAATTCAGTGGAAATACTTTCACCATTTCTAATTTGGGGATGATGGACATAGAAGAATTTACTGCCATCATTAACCCGCCTGACAGTGCCATCTTAGCAGTAGGCGCTATCAAAGAGAAAGTGGTAAAAAAAGGGGATGGCTTTGCCGTGACCAATGTAATGAAACTTACTTTAAGCTGTGACCATAGAAGTGTGGATGGCGCTGTAGGAGCAGCTTTTCTACAAACACTCAAAAAGTTTTTGGAAAACCCAGTCACCATGCTGGTATGATCCATTAAGTAAAAATACCCGAGGCGCTGATTACCCAATTAGCGCCTCTTTTTTTTCTATCCGAATACAGAGATGACATCTCCTTGCCGAAGATGACATCTTTTTTGAAGAGATGCCATCTCTGTATTCAATCAATCCCTTTTAACCCCAATGGATAGTCACCCCATTATATTATTCGACGGTATCTGCAACCTTTGTAATAATGCCGTAAGCTTTGTCATTAAAAGGGATAAAAAGTCGGTCATTCAATTTGCTGCCATACAAACTGACCCAGCCAAAAAACTGCTTGCACAATTTAATTTACCAACCCAATCTATCAATTCAGTTATATTGATTGAAAAGGGGGTGATGTATACCCAATCTACCGCCGTACTTAAAATTTGCAAACATTTAAATGGCCTCTGGCCACTTCTTTATGGTCTGATAATTGTGCCTACATTCATTAGAAATGGAACCTATCAATGGATCGCAAAAAACCGATACCAATGGTTTGGGAAACAAGAAAAATGCATGGTGCCCAGCCCAGAACTGAGTGCCCGATTTTTATAAAGCCTACCTAAAAGATAAACATGGAAAAGAAAAGAACTTTGGTCATTGGGGCATCCCAAAACCCTTCGAGATACAGCTACCTTGCGGTACAAAAACTAACCGCCCACCAATATCCCGTTATTGCACTGGGCCTAAAAAAAGGCAGTATTGGAAATACTGACATAGAAACTGAGAAAAAAAAATTTGAACAAATCGATACGATTACCCTCTATATTAACCCCCTTCACCAAAAATCCTATTACGACTATATTCTATCGCTTGAGCCTAAGCGAATTATTTTTAACCCTGGTACTGAAAATGATGAATTGGTTACGCTGGCTACCCAAAATGGAATTCAATGCTTAGAAGCTTGTACACTTGTTTTATTAAGTACTGGCCAATATTAATTTTACTGTAATACCTTGGCTTTTTGCTGCTATTTTGAAAATACAGAACGCTCCCCGTTTCCCAAAAGCTATCAGACACCCATTCATAGCGCTTATCCAGGCTAAATAATCATACTCATTTGATGGGTTATGTAATATTTCGGTAACTTTAGAAAACCCCATTTTATATGTTATGGAGAAAATTCAATGGAGACCCCATTCAACTACCCATCAAAACAGCGGTGGAGGAAGCGATTTCAAAAGAAATAAATGCAGGCTGTCACTTAAAAGTTTGTATTGGAACCGACAGCCAAGTAAAAGGTAAAGAAACTGAATTTGCCACGGTGATCGTTTTTTTACGGGAAGGGTGCGGAGGATTTATGTACATTCACAACGATACCAGTTTACTGAAGTACAGCATTAAAGAACGAATGCTAGTGGAAGTCGCCAAGAGCATTGAAATTGCTTATGAGCTATGCGATCTTTTCACGCGCTACGATGTAGACATGGAAGTACATGCCGACATCAATACCAATCCCCAATTTAAAAGCAACGAAGCATTACGCGAGGCAATGGGATATATTTTGGGAATGGGATTTGCATTCAAGGCCAAACCAGAAGCATTCGCCAGCAGTAGTTGCGCAAATAAAATGGTCAACTAACTGCATTTCAAATCCTATTTATCTGATCAATCGACCCACGAGAACTTTTTCACAAACAATGCCTGCTTTTTTTAGGTTGTTGATGAATCATTTCTAAAAACAAGTGGAATATTGAAGTAACATTGAATATCTTTGCACCACAAAAAAAACACAATTAATATGAGCGAAACAGTACTTACCATAGGTCAAATACATACCAACAAAGGTATCCTGAACTTTGAACTATATGATGATGCAGCCCCGATAGCAGTAGCAAATTTTAAAAAATTAATCAGTGAAGGCTTTTATGATGGGCTAAGTTTTCACAGGGTAATTCCAAATTTTATGGTACAAGGTGGATGTCCAAATGGCACAGGAGCTGGTGGCCCAGGATATACCATTCAATGTGAAACAAAAGGTGCTAAACAATTTCATGACCGTGGTGTATTGTCCATGGCACACAGAGGCCCCAACACAGGTGGATCTCAATTCTTTATTTGCCATAACCGAACAGGCACCCAACATCTAGATGGTGTTCATACCTGCTTTGGAAAAGTGACCGAAGGAATAGAAATCATCGCCGAAATACGCGGAGGTGATATTATGGAAAAAGTGATTCTGCTGAATTAATTATTATAGTCAAAAAAACGCCCATTGAAATTGTTTTCAATGGGCGTTTTTTTTGACAAATTATGGACAGTTCAGTCCATTGAAAATTCGATTCAAGCTTTCTCCTTTCTCTAGCAATATTTCCATTGCTTACAAGCGATAGGTCAATAGTTTAGGCTTCTTTTTTAAACTCATTGGTTTCGTCAATCAGCTTCAGAATTTTATCTCTTCCCAATTTTTTGGTAGCACTACTCACAAAATGCTGGGGTAAAAACTGCCATGTTTTTCTCAGTCGGTCTAAAAAAAGTTTTACATTTTTGGCCACCACCGCCTGGGTTTCTTTATCCGCTTTAGTAAATATCATGGTAAAGGGAATCTCCCATTTATCCAGTTGATTTAAAAAATCAAGATCTATTTTTTGGGGGGTGTGACGAGCATCCAACAATACAAATACCATTGCCAGGTTTTCTCTTTTTCGCAAATACCCTTCAATCATTTGTTCCCAGCGTCTTCGGCTACGGATACTTACCTTGGCGAATCCATAACCTGGCAGATCCACTAGGTACCATTTCAGGTTTTGACCCTCTTTACTGCTATTGATAGTGGAGGCAGAAGTGATTTCAAAATGATTAATCAGCTGGGTCTTTCCAGGTGTACCGGAGGTTTTTGCCAGCTTATCATTATTGGTAAGCATGTTGATTAAAGACGATTTGCCTACATTACTGCGACCTATAAACGCATATTCCTTTTTATCAGGAGCAGGGCATTTTTCGAAATCAGGACTACTGATAATATATTTAGCTGATTTAATAAGCATTTGGCAAAGATACGGCAGAAGGGGTATGGTTAACCTACGCCTTCTGCCGTATCTTTGCGGGCATGACACAATTTGCACACGACAAGGTGGTTCCACAGCAGGATTCTACGCTTTCAAAAAAGGAGCAAGTAGCCAATATGTTCGACCATATCGCCTACCGTTATGACTTTTTGAACCGCTTTTTAAGTGGTGGAATCGATATACTTTGGCGAAAAAAGGCCATCCGACAATTGAAAGATCTAAACCCGAAAAAGATACTGGATGTAGCTACCGGCACTGCCGATGTTGCAATCATGACGGCAGGTATTTTGAACCCTGAGAAAATAATTGGCATCGATATTAGCGAGGGGATGTTGAGTTTTGGTAGAAAAAAAATTGAAAAACTGGGACTTGAATCCGTTATTGAATTATTAAATGGTGACTGTGAAACAATAAAATCAGAAGATAATTCGTTTGATGCTGTTACGGTGGCTTTTGGCGTTCGCAACTTTCAACATTTAGAGAAAGGATTGCAAGAAATTTTAAGGGTATTAAAACCAGGCGGAAAATTGGTGGTTCTAGAATTTAGCCAACCTAAAACGATCGCTGTAAAGCAATTGTA
>CANIMM010000273.1 GCA_947468255.1 Chitinophagaceae bacterium
AGGGTAAATTTTTGGTTAATTTATTGTCATATCGTTTCTTTTTCCATCCGCTCACCATGTCGAAGCCATCTTCTGTAATCATTGTATAGAGCTCGGGAATTTCATCTGGACTATCCTGTAGGTCAGCATCCATGGTGATAACCACATTGCCATTGGCTGCTTTAAACCCTTCATTTAAGGCTGCGCTCTTTCCATAATTCCGTTGAAATTTGATTCCTTTGATATGGTTATTCTGAATGTGAAGCGTTTCAATCACTTCCCATGAACGGTCGTTGCTGCCATCATCCACTAGGATTACTTCATAGCTGAAGTTGTTGGCAATCATTACTCGCTCAATCCATGCAGTTAGTTCTGGCAAAGATTCATCTTCGTTAAAAAGCGGAACTATAATTGATATATCCATAATTTTTACGCCTCCTTTGTCTTAAACGTTTTGTTGTTGTTATAGCTACTTAAATATCCTCCCGAAATGGCCGTGATGAGTGCCCCTAAAATCAGGTACCTGAATACTGCGGAGGAGATCATCAATGGCAGAAACATTTTTTTTAACTGATTCGCATTCTCCTCAATTTCTTTGGGTAAATGATCTCCCTGTTGTAAAAGCAGCTTGCTATTTTCTGCAATCTTAGCATCCCTGAATTCGATATGTAAACTAAAGTAAATATAAGCAAAGCCTGCCATCAATAAAGTAACTACAATAAATGTTTTGAAACCAATTGAAAAAAAATCTTTGAATGAATGTTGATTGGTATTATTTTTCGAAAAGGAAACCAGGCTCCATACAATGCCTAGCGAAAAAAGGAGGTAAATGATAAATTGAAAATAGCTTTCAACCGGATTTTTCAAAATTTCGGAGGAAAATAGGGAAGCAATAATCATCAAGGCACCTGTTATCAATCCTTTTTGGGTAGGCGTAGGTTGCTTCATCTTAGTTGGTATGGATATGGGTTCCATTAATTATTCCTATCACCTTGCCTTTTAGCTGCTTTCCAATAAAAGCAGAGTTATTGCAGTTTGATTGAATATTATTTTCCCCGAATATATAGGTAGCCGCCGGATTAAATAGTGTAAGGATTGCCGTTGTCCCTTCCTTAATTTCCGGTATTGGCAGGCCAAAAGTTTTTCTGGGTGAAACACTTAACCGTTCTACCAATTCGGCAATTGACCATTGTTCATTTACTACCGACCAAACCGTTCCAAACATGCTTTCCAGGCCAATCATGCCATTTTTTGCATATTCAAATTCGCAGACCTTGGCATCATAGTTTTGTGGTAGGTGATGAGAGGCAATGAAATCAATAGTGCCATCTAGTAAGCCCTGTATTAAATTTTGTCTGTCTGATTTGGTTCTGATTGGAGGATTTACTTTTAAGTTGGTATCGTACTGCTGCAAGTCATCATCAGAAAAAAACAAGTGATAAGGTGTAACGGAGCAGGAGATGTTAACTCCGGCTTCCTTGGCTGCCTTAATAAGGGCTAAACTTTTGGTTGATGAGATACCTGTAAAATGTATTTTGCTGGCAGCGTAATTGGCTAGTTCAATATCCCTGGCTATCATGATTTCTTCAGCCATGGCTGGTTTGCCTGGAAGCCCAAGCTGAGTAGAAATAATGCCTTCATTCATCAGTCCATTGCTACCAATGGTTTTATCATCGGGTAGCTGAATAACTGTTCCATCAATGGTTTTAACGTATTGAAGTGCCTTGAGCAGCAAGCTTCCATCCTGAATAGAGTTGAGTCCGTCACTGAAAGCAATGGCTCCTGAATTAGCCATGTCGTACATTTCAGACAGCTCTTTGCCTGCTGCATTTTTGGTAATGGCTCCAATTGGATAAACTTTTACTCCAGTGGAACTTGCTTTTTGAATAATGTATTCCACTTGTGATTTGGAAGATATCACTGGGTTGGTATTGGGAAGGATTAAAATATCAGTAAAGCCTCCGGATGCTGCAGCGAGTGCTCCACTTTCGATGGTTTCGCGGTATTCATATCCGGGATCACAAAAATGGGCAAATGAATCCATCCATCCAATGCTGATATGCAATCCTGGTTCTTCTATAACTCGGTCTGCAGGTTGATTGATTGAGTCAGCAATGGCAGTGATGATACCATTTTGGATCAATAGATCTTTACACTGTCCATTAAGAGGGGAGGCTTTGCAAACGATGGTAGCCTGTTTAATTAAAACGCTCATGAATTATAAAGTTGCGCTAAGTTACAATATGTTGTTGTTTTTAAAATTGAAAATTTCAATTACTTTTGTCGGGCTTTCACATAAACGGCTATATATTTAAATTAAATATAGTATGTTCTGTAATGAAAGCAAAAAAACGGGAAATTATATTTCGGGATGTAGCGCAGCCCGGTAGCGCACTAGGCTGGGGGTCTAGGGGTCGCAAGTTCGAATCTTGTCATCCCGACAATGTTGTAATTTAACACAAAAGACAAATAGCAGATCCATAGGGTCTGCTATTTGTCTTTTTGATTATTGTATAGTTTCTTTTACTAATGAAATTCTTTAATTAAAATATATGAATCTCATGTAAGTCTTTTACCCGTTCCGCTTTCAAGATTTTTTGGTACCTTTGATATAGTCGTAAAAATCATAATTTTTATAATCGTTACTCACTTCAAATTTGTATAAACTTACTTACCAAAATTGTAAAACGATAAGGGCTGATTTTTTTTGAAATCTTGTCTGCAATAAATGAATATGCTGATTTTAATAATATTCCAAAAATGTATCCAATCTATTTTAACTATGCATATGTTTTTGTTCTGGTTCAATCTTTGATTGTCTTTGTAGAGGTTTTTGTCAATTTAAAAAATCCCCCATCTCTCAAAATAGCAATTTTATTCTTTCTTTTTTCAGCTGTTTTATTTTGTCTTGGTAATATTTATTCAAATTTTTTCAGCTATAGTAGCTGGGTCGTTGAAACTCCTGCGGTTTTATTAGCAATTGCTATAGTAAATGTGCTTTCATTGTTGTATGAGTTTAAGATAAAGCGAAAAGTTATTGTTTTTGGATTTATTGTTATTTTAATTCAACAGTTAGTTTCTTTGCTAGTGAACCCTTCCATAATTGATTATCTTGGTGTTAAAGATTTCAGGGTATATGTCAGACTAGTGGTTACATTAATAGCCTTTTTGTTTGTTTTTGATTTTTTTTTTAAAATCGTAAAAAAGTATAAGTCGGAAAATGTTTATTATCGTCAATTGATTCGGTGGTCTTTTTTGTTTGTTTTAAATCTCTCCATTATTTTAATTGCAAATTTTATAAAGGTATTTTTAGGGCCCAACAATCTTATTAGTCGTTCATTGATCATACTGTCGCTACTTTCAACAGTTTTAGCCATTTTATTCAGGCCAAATTTTATGAATTATACTAGTTTAAAGCCAATTAGTAATATTTTAAAGCGAGATAATGATATTGGATTGTCGAAAGAAATGTTTTTTGAAACTTTTTTTAGAAGTCAATACTATTTAAATAGGGATGCATCTTTCGAAGCGCTAAGAGTAAGTTTAGAAGTTAACGCTGAAACACTTACCAATTTTATTTTTGTAAATTATGGCCTGAGTTATACCGATTTAGTCAATAAAAACAGAATTAATTACTTTCTAGATCTTCTTAAAGCAGGAGAATATAACAATTATACGATCGAAGGGCTTTCACTTAAGTCCGGGTTTAATTCAAGGCACCATTTATACAAGTGTTTTAAAAAATTTCAAGGAGGGACTCCAAATAGTTATATCCAAGAGTTACATTAAATAATATTAAAATACTTTTAATTATACTTCTAAGAATGTAATCAATAGATAATTCGAAATTTACCAACTATAATCTATAATTATACAATTGGTGTTCCTTCGAATTTCTTTAAAATGTAATCTTCTTCCAACCCCTATTATCTCCAATCAAAATAATCGCTGCTGATATCGATTTACCCTTTCTGGGTAAATCGATCAATGATCACTTACAACCAATCCCTACCACCTTTACTTTTCTCAAAAAAAATGATTTTGGACGCTTTCTAAATACTACCTATTGTTGATAACTACTGTTAAATTATAAAATACATAATATATAAACTATTGAAAATCAAGTTAACATATTTGTTAACAATGTAAATATTATTTGCCACACCTTTTTTTTTAATGTCCCTCTATTTATTGTCAAATTGCGCCCAAAGTTTGTAAGGTTTATACTGAAATATTTTATTTTTTATTATGTATAATTTTTCAGTAACCGAGGCAATCGATTTTTGAGCGTCCAATTTGCATTAAGTTTTTTAAGATATATACGATTACTATCGGTTAAAAAGAGTGCTGGGATATCCTGTTTCGGATAAACTAACGATCAATTTTATTAAACAAAAGTTTGGATTCAATTCATTGGAACAAATGGCCCAGGCATTTAAA
>CANIMM010000274.1 GCA_947468255.1 Chitinophagaceae bacterium
GATTTTCAAATGAGGTTTAGATATTTTTTAGGAATCAATATTCCTATCAATAAACCCAGAATAGAAAAAAATGCTTATTACTTATCTGCCTATAATGAGATTTTCATGAATGCTCAAAAGAATATTTTCGATAGAAATCGTTTATATGGAGCAATAGGATATGTTATCAATAAAAACATCAGGATAGAAGCTGGATATATGGCACAAACATTAGAAGTAAACAACAGGAATCAATTTCAAACAGTAATATTCAATAGTATTCCACTCTTTAACAATTAAAAATTAAATAAATGAAAACATTAACCAAAGAAATGCAAACTGCCATTACTCCTTTAATGGCACTGGAATTATTAAAAGATGGAAACAAAAGATTTGTAAATAACTTAAAAGTAAATCGCAACCTTTTACAACAGGCGAATGAAACCTCCGACGGACAACATCCTTTTGCGGTAATCCTAAGTTGCATAGATAGCCGAACTTCTGCCGAATTAATTTTTGATCAAGGATTAGGAGATGTTTTTAGTGTTCGCATTGCTGGTAATATTATCAATGAAGATATTTTGGGTAGTATGGAATTTGGCTGTAAAGTTGCTGGCTCAAAAATTATAGTTGTATTAGGACACACCAAGTGTGGGGCAGTAAAAGGCGCTTGCGACCACGTAGAAATGGGCAATCTTACCGCATTGCTATCTAAGATTCGTCCCGCTGTAGATGATGAAGATACTATAACACAAAACCGCAATTCAAATAATACTGAATTTGTAGAAAAAGTATCCGTTATAAATGTTAAACGAACTGTCAAATCAATTTTGCAACGCAGTCCGATTTTGAAAGAAATGATTGAAAAAGGGGAATTAGGAATTGTTGGTGGAACACATGACATTACAACAGGTCAAGTGTCTTTTTTTGATGATTTGATAATTATAAGTTCCTAAGTAAAAGCCACCAACCGATTAATCAGTTGGTGGCTTTTTTATAACAGAAAGGCTTTATTAAATATTCAATCCCCCACAAGCACTAATCACCTGGCCGGTAACATAACTGCTCAGATCGCTTGCTAAAAACAAACTAACATTGGCAATATCTTCGGTGGTGCCAAATCTTCCCAGCGGAATGCCTGCCTTGTATTTATCGGCAGCTTCCCCCTCTTGGAGATATGAAGTCATGTCGGTTTCTACAAAGCCCGGAGCGACCGCATTGCAACGAATATTTCGACTACCCAATTCTTTGGCGATGCTTTTGGTAAAGCCAATTACCCCCGCTTTACTTGCTGCATAACTGCTTTGCCCCGCATTTCCCATTTCACCAATCACACTGCTCATGTTGATAATGCTTCCGGACTTCGCTTTCATCATTGGGCGGATTACCTGCTTGGTCATATTAAAAACGCTTTTCAAATTCGTTTGCATTACATCATCCCATTGATCGGGAGTCATGCGCAACAATAAATTGTCTTTTGAAATGCCTGCATTGTTTACACAGATATCAATTTGTCCAAATTCTTTCAATACTTCATTGACAAAAATTTCGCAGGCTGCAAAATCACCTGCATTGCTCTGGTAAGCTTTTGCCCTTACCCCCATTGCAATTAGTTTTTCTTCCAATGCCTTGGCTTTTTCAGCACTGCTGTCACTCACATAGGTGAAGGCGATATGGGCTCCCTGTTCTGCAAACTTGATGGCAATGCCTTCTCCGATTCCACGGGCGGCACCGGTAATAATGGCAACTTTATCTTGTAATAATTTCATTCGGTTTTTTATTTAGGCAACAAAAGTAAATAAATCAAATGGGTAATTTTATTTAAAGCGCTGGTTTTCCGAATTCGATCACTCGGTTTATTATTCAATGACCTTCGAAACGGATATGTATTTATTGGATGGAAAGAATTTCTTCCAGAATCACTCTTTCATTGCTTAGCCTCGGAACTTTATGCTGACCACCTACTTTGTTTTTGCTATGCAGCCATTTGGTAAAATGGCCCTTTGGCAAAATATGAACGATGGGCAATCGCAAAGCGATATCCCTATGGCGTTTTGCTTCATAATCGCTGTTGCAGTTTTTTAAGGCACTATCCAATTCAATAATAAATTGCTGCAAATTATCCGGTTTCTTTTCAAACTCTATGAGCCATTCATGTGCACCATTGGCATGTTCACTAAAAAAAATCGGTGCAGCCGTATAATCATTTACAATGCTCCCGGTTTTTTCTGCAGCTATGGCAATGGCATTGTCGCTATTGTCCACAATCACCTCTTCACCAAATGCATTCATATAATGCTTTAGCCTTCCCGTCACTTTTATTTTGTAAGGATGAAGCGAGGTAAACTGAATCGTATCGCCTACCAAATACCGCCACAAGCCCCCGGTAGTGCTGATGACCAATGCATAGTTTTTGCCAATGGCCACCTTGTCTAATCCCACCGTTTGAGGGTTATTTTGCCCATATTGATCCACGGGCATAAACTCATAAAATATTCCATGCTCGGTAAAAAGTAGCATGCCGTCATCGTCCGGACATTGCTGCCCAGCAAAAAATCCTTCGCTGGCATTGTATATTTCTAGGTAATTTATTTTAGCCCCAAATATTTTGTCAAACTGCTCCCGGTAAGGCACAAACGAAACTCCGCCGGTAATGTATAATTCCAGGTTGGGCCATACCTCTTTAATGGTGGTTTTACCCTTGATCGCCAAAATCCTTTTCAACAACAGCAGCGTCCAGGTAGGAACCCCTGCCAACGAAGTCACATTTTCTTCAGCAGTAATCGCAGCCAATTGTTCAATCTTGTCTTCCCACTCATCGAGCAGTGCAATACTTAGTTCAGGTGTACGCAACCACTGGCCCCAAAAAGGAGTGTTTTGCATTAACACCGCACTTAAGTCACCATACTGAATTTCCTCATTCATTTTATTCAACTGGTGGCTACCGCCTACAACAAGACTTTTGCCCGTCAAGAGGTCGCTACCCGGAAAATTGTTATAATAAGTCGCCAACACATCTTTGGATGCTTTGAAATGATTGTCCTGCAGACTTTCGTCGCTGATAGGAATAAATTTACTTTTATCAGAAGTGGTGCCACTGCTTTTAGCAAACCAATTAATAGGCGTATTCCATAAGATATTTTCTTCGCCATCCATCATCCGCTCTACATAGGGCTTCATATCTTCATAGGAATGAATGGGCACCATTTTTTTGAATTCCTTCAGGGTAAATAAGGTGGAGAATTTATGTTTTTTTCCGAAACTGGTATGCTGTGCAGCCGTCACCAATTCCTGTAATACTTCCCGCTGTACAGCCACAGGGTGTCTGCTCCAATTTTCTACACGCCAAAAGCGCATACGTGCCAATCTTGATATGGTAGGAGAAAGAAATTTCATTGATTATTAGCAAAATACACAATAGAAATGAAAGAGCGGCTGCTATTTTGCTGTTTTGTTGTAGAAGATCTACTGATGAATGGTCATTATGTTCTACAAAACCATCTTGCAACTTACTAAAGAAGGCCGCCTTCTATGGTCTTACTAACCTTTGCCGCCTCTAAATGTAGATAGTCCTTGCGCTTCAATTCAAAATTACGACCGAGGTACAAACGGCGAACCTGTTCATCTTCAGCCAATTCTTCAGCAGTACCGTGTTTAAATATTTTTCCGTCAATGAGCAAGTAGGCTCTGTCGCAGATGGAGAGCGTTTCATTTACATTGTGATCTGTAATCAAAATGCCGATATTTTTATATTTCAGCCGGGCGATGATTTCCTGTATATCTTCTACGGCAATAGGATCCACCCCAGCAAAAGGCTCATCCAATAAAACAAATTTTGGGTCCACTGCCAGCGCCCTAGCAATTTCTGTTCGCCTTCTTTCTCCTCCACTTAATGTATCGCCATTGTTTTTTCTAACCTGTGTCAGCCGGAATTCTTCCAGCAATACTTCCAGCTTTTCTTTTTGCTCCGGCTTGCTGAGCTTGGTCATTTCCAATACTGCGGTAATATTGTCCTCTACGCTCAATTTTCTAAAAACACTGGCTTCTTGAGGAAGATAACCAATCCCCATTTGAGCCCGCTGGTACATGGGCATTCGCGTAATATTCAGATCCCCTAAAAACACTTCGCCCTCATCGGGCTTAACCAAACCTACCACCTGATAAAAAGAAGTGGTTTTTCCAGCCCCATTGGGTCCCAATAGCCCAACAATTTCACCTTGTTGTACATTAAATGAAACTTTATTGACCACGGTACGGTTTCCGTAAACTTTTACCAGGTCTTTTGTTTGTATCGTTAGGCTCATGATTTGTAAAAATAAGTTATCTGGGATAATAATAAACATCCAGCGC
>CANIMM010000275.1 GCA_947468255.1 Chitinophagaceae bacterium
AGCATGTACTCGATCGTTGCATATTCTTTATCATGATTGATAAAGGTGATCTTGCCCATGATGGATTCTGTAGCCATGTTTTTTTATTAAGCGGAATCTGTTCCGAACTGTAAAAGTAAGTCCAAAAATCGCATTTGAGCATTTAAGTAGCAAACTGTTGGCGCTTCGTTGGTTGGCCAGCGTGTAATCCATGTTTGTTAAAGGGAAAGTTCAATGATCGGGTCCCAAAATAACTTTTCAAAGTCAATGATTTTATCTTCTTTTACTATGACCTTTTCCTTTTTTAATAGCGCTTCCATTAAACTAGGAGGGGTAAAATGGGCTTTGCCGGTGAGCATGCCATTTCTGTTGACCACCCGGTGTGCGGGCACTGGCGGGCTTGTATTGTGTGCTGCATTCATTGCCCAACCTACCATGCGAGCAGATAATCCAGTACCCAAGTAACGGGCAATTGCCCCATAGGAGCTTACCCTTCCTTTTGGAATCTGCCTTACCACCTCGTGCACATCCTTAAAAAAAGAGTATTCTTTTGGAGGGGAGGGCAGATCGCTATGGGTGGATTTTTTCTTTTGCATGCATTACAATTTATTTTCAGCTGCAGCGCGGAGTAATTCATCTCGTTGCGCTGCAGGTACGTTGCTATATTCGTAGGGACAATGTTTACAGCCATTACCGCAGCAGCTCCCTTTTTGCAAATGGTATTTTTCGGTTAGCACCATGTAGCCGGCTTCATTGTAATAAAAATCCGCTCCCTCGACTAATTTATCCATATAATTTTTTATGGGGTAGCTTTTATTGGTTTTCGGTTTCCTTTAATATCAGTTGCAACTGGTCATCTAGATTGGGAATGGTGGTAGGCAATTTAAATTGAAGGTAATAAATGGTATTGCTACCGGCAATGTCTAAGGCTTCGTAATGAGTTTTAATCCGAAGCGATTCGCTGGGATTACTGGCGTATACATCGTTGCAATCTTCTACTAGTAATAACTGATACATTTCAATCACCTGTTTGGTGAAAGCATATAACTTGGGTGAATCTGTTTTTAAATGGATACAACCATTTGGCTGAAGTATTTGCTGGTAAAGCCGCAGAAAGGCTGGATGGGTTAATCTTTTTTTTGCTTTGGAAGTCCTCAGTTGGGGATCGGGAAAAGTAATCCATATTTCATCTACTTCCGCCGTTTTAAAATAATCGGTGAGTAAGGTAATTTGGGTACGAAGAAAGGCAGCATTGGGGATATGGGCATCGAGGCATTTTTTTGCTCCAATGTACATCCTATTGCCTTTTACATCTACACCAATAAAATTTTTTTCAGAAAAAAGGGCAGATAGGCCAACTGTATATTCTCCTCTGCCACATGCCAGTTCCAGTACAATGGGATTGTCATTTTTAAAAAATGAATTCCATTTTCCCTGCATTGCAACTGGATATTCCAACACGTTGGAAAAGTTTTTGATATCTGCAAAACGCTGTAATTTCTTTTGTCCCATCGGGTGGCAAATATAATTATACTAAATCCAAATGATGCGAAAAATGAAAGCAAAGGTTAAATAAATGTGAATTGATTGTTTTGGGATAAGGCTGTTAGCAATTCAATTAAACCTGTTCCCAAAAATAGGGTCTGAGTCGCATCTATAAAATTATTGTAAAACTGCAATTACACTCAATGCAAAAAATAACAACGCTTACCGCTTTATTTCTGCTGGTTATTCTTTTTCAGTTCTGTTCAAAAACTGGTAGCGGACTGGTTAGTACCAAAGCGGCCACTCCCATTATATCATTCACTACGTACAATTATTTGGATACCTATCCTGCGCACGTTCAGGAAGCCCTCGCTGCATCGGATAATATGCCCTCTAGCAATCCGATAACCAATGCGGGGGCTAATTTAGGAAGGGTATTGTTTTACGATAAACAATTAAGCAGAAACGGCACCACCAGTTGTAGCAGTTGTCACCAGCAGCAAAATTCTTTCAGTGATTCTGCCGCCTTGAGTAGCGGTTTAGATGGGGGGGCCACCAGTAGACATTCAATGTCGTTATTGAATATCCGCTTCTACAAAACAGGAAAAATGTTTTGGGATGAGCGAGCGGCTTCTGTAGAAAAACAAGCGCTGCAGCCCATTCAAAATCATGTTGAGATGGACTTAACCTTAGCGCTATTAGAGTCAAAAGTAAAATCGATACCTTATTATTCGCCCTTGTTTCAAAAGGCTTTTGGTACTACTTTGATTGACTCCAACCTCATTGCAAGCGCATTGGCTCAGTTTGAACGAAGCATTGTTACCTACCAATCAAAGTACGATCGAGTAAAGCAGGGCTTGGAAACATTTACCAGTGCTGAGGCAGCTGGGGAACAATTGTTTTTGACCGTTCCTGCAAACAGAACCTGTGCTAGTTGTCATACTCCACCCATGTTTATTACCAGCAGTCCGAGTGCCCGCTTTGGCTTAGCTGACACCAATGATATTGGTATCAATAATAGGAATAATTTCAAATCTGGCTCTTTGCGCAATATTAGTGTTCGGTCTAATTTGTTTCATAACGGAAGTGTTGCCAATGTGCAAGCGATGCTTACTGCAGGAAATCCGGGGACTGGCAAACAGGCTATCCCCTTACATTTTTTAAGAACAGCTGATATAGCCAATATGATGGCGTTTTTAAGTACGCTTACTGATCGCACCATTCTCACAGAACCAAAATTTTCAGATCCGTTTGCACTACAATAGCCAAGGGCTATAAACAAGTACAATTGAAAATATCACTTCTTCCCCCTGTCTTCTATATAAGATGGGGCATTTCGTTTGTTAAAATACGCTTGTTGATATTTTCTATATAGTTAACTTTAGAAAACAGGGGAGATTATAAAAGCAAATTCGCTATAAATGTATAATTGATTATCTTCAGTTATAGCTTATACTTTCAGTTATTGTTTCCATATTCGATCAGTCAAGCTATTCTTTTTAATTCATTTCATTTGAACACTTCTTGAGGGAGTAAAATAAAATTGCTGTATGAAAAATAAAAGCCTAATTCCAATTTATTTTGCTGGCATTGCCTTGCTATTATCTTTCACATTATTGGGTAAGTCAAATGACCCTTTCAATAAATCATTACTAGCAGATCGTCGAGGGGTAACTTTTTCGTTTGGGAAAAAAACCGGTGTTGATCAACTTAAAAATAGTCGGGTGCTGGTGTATACTAAAAATGGAAAAGGTTATGTACATGATAATTTAGCGGCATCCGTAATTTGTATTCAGGAGTTGGGTGCTGCCAATAAGTTTAGTGTAGACGTTGCGGATGATCCTTCCGTTTTCAATGAAGCCAATTTAAAAAAATACAACCTGCTTATTTTTTCAAGTACCAACAATGATGTATTCGACAATGATGCGCAGCGACTTGCATTTCGCAGGTATATTGAAGCGGGTGGCGGCTTTGTAGGTATCCATTCGGTTACTGGTACAGAACGAAACTGGACTTGGTTTAAAATGATGGTGGGTGAAACTTTTTCATGGCATGCATCTTTTCAGCCTTTTAGCATTAAAAATATTGATCCTAGTCATCCCTCTATGCAAGGGGTTCCGGCTATTTGGACCAAGGCGGATGAATGTTATTTTGGGAAACAACTTTATCCTGGAATAAAAGTTTTAATGATGCATGATTTGTCAACACTTGATAAAAAGGACTCCTCATTAATTACTACCCATGCTGGCTCCTTCGCTAATTTCTTCCCTGCGGTTTGGTTTCAACCATTTGAAGGGGGCAATATTTGGATTACCACTTTAGGGCACGATAAGGCAAATTACCAGGAGGCTATTTTTAAAAATCATTTATTACAGGGAATTCAATTTATAGCCAATCAATACAAGGGAATCGATTATTCCAAAGCAACTGCCACCAACAAGGATGACAATTTAAAAAACTAATGATATGCCTAACTCAAAAAAAATGGATCGTAGAAATTTTGTAAAAAAATCTTTTACAGCGGGAGCCGCCGCTAGTGTTGCCATTTCCGGCTTTCCAACAATTGTGCCCGCATCCGTTTTTGGAAAAAATGCGCCCAGTAATAAAATAAATATTGGCGCTATTGGGGTAGGAAGAATATCAAGAGAGCATGATATGGCGGAAACATTGAAATATGACCGCGCTAGAATTATGGCTGTTTGTGATTTGGACAGCAAACGGTTGGCGGATGGAAAAAAATATGTAAATGATTATTATACAAAAAAATCAGGAGCTCCCTACGATGGTGTAACAATGTATGATGACCACCGAGCGTTGTTATTGAATAAGGACATTGATGCAGTATTGATTAGCACTCCC
>CANIMM010000276.1 GCA_947468255.1 Chitinophagaceae bacterium
CGGAAACTTTACCGTAATAGCTGGAACATACAATTACACTGTTACAGATGCTAAGGGGCTTACAGCGACTACTTCCATAATCGTGGGACAACCTAGTCTAATGAATGTAACAATTACAGCTGGTACCATCGCAATAAATGGTGGAACTACTTCAGTAACTATTGCCGCAGCTGGAGGAACTAGTCCATATTCCTATAATATAAATGGTGGAGTATTTCAAACCAGCAATACATTTAATAATTTAATAGCGGGAACTTATAGCATTGTAGTGAAAGATGCCAATGCATGTACTTTAGCTAAGAGCATCACCATCACTCAACCTGATTCAGCAGTAACAAGTGAAAGATTTAAAATTCGAATTTTCCCAAATCCATCTACAAGTTATTTCACTTTAAAAATCATAAGGTATAAGGGTATAGAAAAGGTACAAATTATTGTAACAGATATTAAAGGAGGTGTCGTTTGTACAGCAATAGGAAATACAGATACACAATATCAATTTGGAGAAACATTTGGAACAGGGGCCTACTTTGTAAAGGTCAATATTGGAGGAACAATAAACACAATTAGTGTAATTAAAACAAAATAAAAAATACTGAAAAGTAAAAATCCAGCTAGAAAACTAGCTGGATTTTTTTTACAAAAAAAACAAAATTAAAACTAAGAAATCATCTTATTCGAAGTGAGAAATTGTATATCCTCTACAGGCTTTTTTAATGTAAAAAACCACCATAAATTGAATCTTAAAAATAGATTATAAATAATAATAGGAAGAATAACTCCAGAAAATAAAATGACAAAAACAAGCAATGGCGGGTAAGTAATTCCAAAATAATTAATAAGAATAATACGAATCATGCCCATTATAATAATTTGCATACAATACATATGAATAGAATGATAACCAATCACGCGAAGAAACAGAAATTTATTATATCGTTTTAATAAAAACGAAATATTAAATGAAAATAAACAACCAACAGAAGCTACTAATAAAAAGAAAATAGGCATCTTATGTTCAACATAATAATCTGAATGATTGAAAAGATTGATTTGAGTAAAAAAAAATTGAATTATTAAAAAAATTGAAAGTAAAACAAAAAATAATTTCCATGAAGATAAAACCCTAGAAGTTTTGTCATTTTTCATTAAACCTGAAACAAGATCTCCAATAGCAAAAAATATATAATATTGAAAGAAATCCATTAAAAAACCAACATCAAAATTGGCAAATCGTATAATACTTAACAAAAAATATAAAACAAAACCAAGAATAATTTGATGAACTAAAGTCAACTTAATAATTTCTTTAAAAAATGCATAAACGATTCCAATTAAAAACAAAGCGTGTAAATACCAAAACTGGCCTTCTTTTCGTGGATTGATTAATAAATACAAATAATCAATAAGGTGAATATCAGAATTTGCGTGAGAAGAAAATATAATTTGTAAAGAAATTTGAATAAATCCCCAAACTAATAATGGATAAAAAATCATCTTAAAACGGTTATTTGCATATAATTTTAAACCTTTTTTTTTAAGACTCGTGGAGATAAACATGCCAGATGTAATGAAAAACAAAGGCATTCGAAAACCAAATAAAAAAACATTGATATACCCCAAAAAGGGATATGAATTTAAATCAACACCAGCATTAGATAACCCTTCAAAACAATGACGAAAAGTAACTAAAATAATACTGATTCCTCGATCATAATCAATCCAACCAAATCGTTTGTTATTTAAAATAAAATGAGAATTAAATAAATTCATCTATATAAAAAAAGATTGAATATTGAAATAAAAAAAATAACAAAAAATCAATTAAAAACTAATGATAAAAATGTTGCAATTTCTCAACAATACGATTGGCTGATTTTCCATCCCAAAGATCAGGGACAACAGCATTTTTCCAATTTCCAGCAATAATATCATTCAAACAAGATTCTAATTTAGCAAAATCATCTCCAACTAATTCATTGGTACCTTGAGAAACAGTCTCAGGACGTTCTGTGGTATTACGTAGCGTAAGACAAGGGATATTCAGTAGTGTAGCTTCTTCAGTAATACCACCTGAATCTGTAATAATACCACGAGAAAATTTAATTAAATAAATAAATTCAAGATAACCTTGCGGGTCAATTAAAATCAAATTATGAGTGTCAATATTATAAGATTCTAATATCTTTTTTGTTCGAGGATGAACTGGGAAAACAATAGGATTTCCATCAGAGGATTTAATAATTGAATCAAAAATTTTAATTAATTTGTCAGGATAATCAACGTTAGAAGGACGATGTAGAGTGAGCAAAAAATAATGATAATTCTTTAAATTATATAAATCAAAGAAGGAAGGCTTCCGAATTCTTCCTATATTGTTCAGCAGCGTATCAATCATAGTATTGCCTACAAAATGAATATTACCAGCTGGGATATTTAATGAAAGTAAATTCTTATTTGCAATCAATGAAGTTGTAAAATAATGATTACAAATGGAATCAGTTAGAATTCGATTAATTTCCTCTGGCATTGACATATCACCTGAACGAATACCTGCTTCCACATGTACAACATCAATGTTTAACTTCTTAGCAGTTACAGCGCAAGCCATTGTTGAAGTTACATCGCCAACAACTAATACTACATCTGGCATATTATTTAATAAATCAATTTCAAACTTAATCATAATTGAAGCAGTTTGTTCTGCCTGTGATCCACCGCCACATTCAAGGTTACAATCAGGATCGGGAATACCAAGTTGATTAAAAAAATCACCACTCATCTTTTTATCGTAGTGTTGCCCAGTATGAACTAATCTAAATTTAAGTTCCTTGTTTACCTTTTGTGCCTGCTGAATGCTTACAATAATAGGTGCAATTTTCATAAAATTAGGTCGAGCCCCTGCCACAATGGTAATTAACATAGTAAAAATTAAAAGAGTTAAATGAAAATTATTTACGATTTAGTAATTGATACAATTTGTATTTCATAATAAGAAAAATAAATGTAGTATTGCCTATTAAGTATCGTTTCCATAATCGTCTTGGCTCCTGTAAAAAACGATAAAAAAATTCCAACCCACTATTTTGCATCCATAGAGGGGCGCGTTTAGTATAACCTGCAATAACATCAAAACTGCCACCAACACCCATGGTGAAATTGACATTTGATAAAATATTCTTATAAGTATGAATAAAATTTTCCTTTTTGGGAGAAGTTATTGCAACAAACAATAACTGAGCACCACTATTTGATATTTGAAAAGCAACTTGTTCTTCATCCTCCTTGTTAAAATATCCATTTCTATAACCAGCAATAATATCAGATCCATATTGTTGGGTATAAATACTTACCACCTTTTTTACAATCTCCTCCTTACCACCCAAAAAAAAGCATTTATACTTTTTAATAGCAGCCTGCTTTACCAATTCTTGCATCAAATCACAACCAGCTACGCGTTCTGGTAAATAATTTCCTAAAAAACGTGAAGCCCAAACAATGGACTGGCCATCAGCATTAATTAAATCACAACTAATAACACTCTCCATTAATTGATGGTCAGTTTGCATTGACACAACTTTACCTGCATTAATTACAACATGACTAATCTTTTCATTTGACTGAATGGCAGTATCAATAACTGAAATCGTTTCAGTCATAGTTAAGGCATCTAAGGGGATACCTAAAAACTCAACACGATGAGAAAGCATATATGTATAAAAAGAAGAAAAAATAGGCTAAATACATAGGAGAATGAAATACTATCAAGAGAATAAAGAATATGAATTAAACATTGGTCTCAACTAATAAAGGTCTCTTATTAAGAAAAAATTCACTAAAGGCATAAAACATCCATGCCTGAGACCATCTCATATAGGGAATTTTAGAAGTAAAATGCTTATTAATTTGGTAATAAAAATATCCTTTATTGGATTGCATATTATCTATAGTCCAATTCAACACTTTTTCAATTAAAGAATTATACTCTACAGTCTTATTCAAATGACTCAATGTAATAAGTAATTGAGCAGAAGAATGGATATCAATTGGATAAATGGAATTGTGGTAATACTTAGGAATACCATTACTAGTAAAAAAAGTATCTATATAAAATTTAAAACCTTTGTCAACATAGTCTGTGTAACTATCATCCAAACTATATTTCATATAATCAGCAATGCATTCTAAATTATAGCCAGTATGGAAATTATCAATCCAATGATGAAAAGAAAGCATTCCGTAACTCCATGAACCGTTTTGATTTTGACGTTGACAACAAAATTCCACCACTTTTTTTGCTTCTAAAATCAA
>CANIMM010000277.1 GCA_947468255.1 Chitinophagaceae bacterium
AAGCCAGCGTTTGGATAAGCGGAGGTAAAGCAACTGCATATTTGTGCCAATTCCTCAACGTGAGGCCGCATTTCCGCTGCTCCTAGTGCACAGTTTAGTCCCACGCTCAATGGGTTTGCATGCATTACGGATACATAAAAAGCTTCCAATGTTTGTCCACTTAGGGTGCGTCCGCTGGCATCTGTAATGGTGCCACTAATCATGATAGGCAATTCTGCCATACCGGTTTCTCTGAAATGTTTTTTGGCTGCATAGATGGCAGCTTTCGCATTGAGGGTGTCGAAGATGGTTTCAATCAACAAAATATCTACGCCACCTTCTATCAAACCTTTTATTTGCTCTGTGTATGCAGCGGCCACTTCGTCGAAGGTAACTGCGCGAAAGCCTGGGTTATTTA
The DNA here is from genome assembly GCA_947468255.1 of Chitinophagaceae bacterium. Lineage (GTDB taxonomy): Bacteria > Bacteroidota > Bacteroidia > Chitinophagales > Chitinophagaceae > Ferruginibacter. Next base: position 398 of record CANIMM010000277.1, read on the forward strand.
CATCTGGTGACAAGCTCAGTGTTTTATTGAGCGGGCCAATGGCACCTGCCACAAATCTTTGTTTGGAAGGGTTTTTGGCAGTGTATTCATCCGCTGCCAGCCTTGCACATTTTGCAGAAGCAACATTTAGTTCGTAGGCGAGTGATTGCATATCGTAATCCGCTTGTGCTATCACGGTGCTGCTGAATGTATTGGTTTCAATGATGTCGGCGCCGGCTTCAAGGTATAATTTATGAATGCCGGTAATAATATCGGGTTGAGTAATACTCAATAGGTCGTTGTTGCCTTTCACATCGGTATGCCAGTCTTTAAAACGTTCGCCACGGTAATCTGCTTCTTCTAGTTTATGGCGCTGTATCATTGTGCCCATAGCACCATCAATGATTAATATTCTTTCGGCAAGACTTTCCTGAATACTTTTTTTCATACTGTATATCCGTCTGGTGGTCGGAGTGTTTTAAATAATGAGTCAATCACTGAATCCGGGTGAAAAAATAACCGGACAAAAATTACTGAATGTTACAATGTAATTGAGCTTTTCGGAGCCTATTAAAACCCCTGGTTGATATTACTCAATAGAAAAATGTTGGTAAAATAATAAACGAGAATCAATCCGGGCAGATAGGAAGTAGAATTGTTTTCGTTTATTAGTTCACTTAGAAATGCTTTCAGGCTGAACAATAAACAAATCTGCCTGAGAGCGAGGCAAAAATAAAGCAACTAAGCCGTACTGCAAAATGAGATGGCGGTAAAACGGGCTGTTTTGATCTAGAATGAAGTGTTAGAATGCAGGTTTACTTAATTTCCGGAAACAATATAGTTTTCGACGGGTATCCGGTTGGAGATGCTTTTGGCTAGGGTCATTTCATCCGCATATTCCAATTCGCCTCCAAAGGCAATGCCCCGGGCAATGGTGGTGATTTTTACAGGCAATCCCTTTAGTTTTTTGCTGATATAATATATGGTAGTGTCGCCCTGGATATTGGCATTTAATGCAAAGATGATTTCAGTGATTCCCTCTTGGGTAATTCTTTGAATCAGGGCGTCAATGGTTAATTGCTCCGGTCCCACGCCATCCAAAGGGGAAATGATGCCCCCCAGTACATGATAAACACCGTTAAACTGTTGGGTGCTTTCAATTGCAATTACATCGCGAATGTTTTCCACTACGCACAATAAACCCTGCTTGCGAGCATGGTTACTGCAAATATTACATAGTGCTGCATCAGAAATGTTATAACATTTGCTACAGAATTTGATCTCTTCTCTTAATCTGGAAATGGCTTCGCTAAATTGAGTCACTGCATTGGCTTCCTGTTTGATTAGGTGAAGCACTAGCCGCAACGCAGTTTTCTTTCCGATGCCGGGTAGTTTGGCAAATTCGGTAACCGCATTTTCTAAAAGTAAAGAAGAAAAAATCATGGAACGAAGTTAACTGATAATTGGTTAGTTGAAAACTGAAAGGAGTTTAAATTATTGCAGTCATTCGAAAATTGATTTGTAAATACAATGCCTGAATGAATTACGAATAAAAAAATTGTTTCTTAAAACTTGATATCTCTTTCATTGTCCCAATTGGCCTTAATGGTTAATTTGGTATCGAGCGTGATGGCTTTTTCGGGTTGTATTTTTTTTGAATAACTTCCAGGATCCCATTTGCCATTATTATTGGCATCAAATAATATCCTGATTTCGTACTCTCCTGGAGGAAATAATTTATCGCTCCATTGTGGACTAGCAATGGGAATAGATTTGTAAATTTCCCCTTCTTTAATAAATTGCAAGATGGGATGAACGACAGTGGCAAGGTTACTAAAGCGGATAATTAGGTTGCCATAAGCAGTTTCCTTTCTTGTAACGAAGCGAATGGTATCCTGTTTGGCTAATTGAGTGCCGCTTGAATCACTGAATGCATCTTTGAATAGCAAGAGTCGGTATTGGGTACCTTCATTCCATTTTGTTTGGATAGATACGATTTTCTGTGTGCTGTCTACTGTTATTTTTGTTGCTATATTATTGAAGTTGGTATCCGTTAAAATTATTTTTTTTGCATCCAACGTTTTTAATGGATGGTTGACTGTCAGTACAAGATCGGTGAGTAAATCCTGTTCGTTATTCGTTAAGCTGCTACTGTATTTTAGTTTTTTATCAAGTAGTGCAGCATTTTTTCCGCCTACAGCTGTTGTAGTCTTTGGAACTTTCTTCTCCTCTTTTTCCTCTTCGTAGGCGTAGAGCTTAATGGGTGAAAAATTATCAGCAGCTGTTACCACTGAGTCAGCAAAAGCAAAGGTTTCGATTTTTGAACTGTAGGTTTTTCCGCCATCGCCATCTTTCAATGCATAAATTTTGTATTCACCTGCAGCCAGGTATTTGAAAGTGAAATTTCCAGAACTGTCTAATTTGGCAATATAATTTGGCTTTCTTTTTTGAACTGCGGAATCATCAGCCTGCTGATACAATAGGGCAATAATCGTACTATCTGCTTTACCTGTTTGTGCTATGATTACCCTGCCGCGAATTTGTAAAGAGTCAATCGTTTTTCCGGTGGAGAATACGTAACTGAAATTTTTATATGGGTTGCCTTCATTATTATCTCGGATGGCATTTCCGAAGTTAATGGTATAGGTGGTATTATCCAGCAAACTGTCCTTTAACTTGACCGTAACTACTTTAAATTTAAAATCGATTGTGGGGTTGATTTTTGGCAAGGGTGAAACCAGCAGATTATTTTGCACATCTTGCACATCTACATATTCATTAAAATTAAGGATGATCTTATTGCCCTTAAAATTGGTGTTCAGTAATTTAGGGATAGCGCTAACCAGTTCAGGGGGGATACTGTCCCTTGGTCCACCGGTGGGTGATCCAATTTGTGCACAACCAGTACCTGTGATGAAAATAAAATAAATGGCTACAATGGCAGCCGTACAATATAGTAATGGATGAATCTTCATTGATTGATATTATACTGCAAACTTAGGCTGTTTCTTTTGTTTGCAGTGGTTTGAAATTGATAAAATTGGCTGAATGCGGTGGGGCTGATGGTAAAGCGGCTTTTTAGCTGAGGGAGAACCTATCCTCCCGGTGACTCACCCTGCCCGGTGACTCACCCCCTCCGGTGACTCACCCTGCCCGGTGACTCACCCCCTCCGGTGACTCACCGGTTTTTTATTTTATTAAAAATGGCAACATTAACTAGCAAAAGTTGTTATTTGCATAAACAGTCAATATGAGTAAGGTCTATAGCATTAAAACAGTACAACAATTACCTATCAGTTTGGAGGAAGCATGGGATTTTTTTAGCAGTCCTGCCAACTTAAAAGAGATTACCCCCGATGAATTGGGTTTTAACATTGTATCAAAGCACCATGGAGAAAAAATGTATCCGGGGCAAATTATTGAATATAAGGTAAGTCCGGTATTGAATATCCCCATTTATTGGATGACCGAAATTACCCATGTGGCCGATAAAAAATATTTTGTGGATGAGCAGCGATTTGGTCCCTATGTGATGTGGCACCACCAGCATCATTTTAAATCGGTTGAAGGAGGAGTGGAGATGACGGATATTGTACATTACAAGCTGCCGTTCTGGTTTTTGGGAGATATCGCCCATTTTCTTTTCGTAAAAAAGCAGCTGCAGGGTATTTTTGATTATCGATTTGCCAAGACAGAAAAACTGTTCAAGCGATAGGTTTTCGGCAATAGAAGCTAGGGATTTTATGTGTACTGTTTGGGTAAAATTAACCCGGCATGCGGGTAATGTATTTTTCCATTTGTTTGATCTGGTCAGCAATTTGCGGGGTGGTGGGTTTAAGCCCCTTGGCCTTTTTAAAATAGTCTTTCCCGGCTCTGAATTCCCTTTTATTGATCATGATGGAAGAAAGTTGAAGATAGGCAGC
>CANIMM010000278.1 GCA_947468255.1 Chitinophagaceae bacterium
GCTAAGCAGGAAGCCCCTTTACACCAGTTGCAGCATTATCTGCCTGAAGGTAGTTTCGAGGAGGTTTCCCAATACCTGCTTCAGTATAAGGTTCAACTCACTATTACGCGTGAACGAAAATCGGTTTTAGGAGACTACAGGAATTCGCAAGCCGATAAAAATCATCGGATTAGTATTAATGGCAATTTGAATCAATATTCTTTTTTAATAACGCTTCTTCACGAATTGGCCCATCTATTTACCTTTGAGCGGTTTGGTCACCGAGTTGCTGCACATGGACAAGAATGGAAGAATGAATTTAGTAAAGTGTTGGCCCTTTTTTTGTTAAAAAAAATATTCCCTTTGGACATCCAAAAGGCATTGTATAAAACACTTCAAAACCCTGCTGCCAGTAGCTGTTCTGATGTTTACCTGTTAAGGGTGCTGCGTCAGTATGATAAAAAAGTGGAAGGGATGCTTTTAATTGAAACATTGCCCGTAGGCACTATTTTTAAAATAAAAGGGGGCAGGGAATTCAAAAAAGAAGAAAAAGTGAGGAAGCGCTTTAAGTGCTTGGAGTTGGCAACCGGCAAAATGTATTTATTTAGTCCAGTGTATGAAGTGCAGGTGCCCATATAAAAGCCAATCAGCCAACCATTGAAGTACTCCTTGGCTTGTTTTTCGATCCCTTTTGAGCGGAGTTTTTTACCTATCCATTTTTTCTTCTAGTAGCAAAAGTGGCTACAATAATTTGATCATCCAGATATCACAGCCTGTATGACCGCTGTTTCCAAGTGGGCCGGATAAATAGGTAAATCCAAATTGCTCATACATTGGAATCGCTGCAATTAATTCTGGCATTGTTTCTAAATAAACTTTTTTGTATCCAGCTTTTTTGGCTGCATGAAGACATCTTTCCATTAATGCTTTTCCAATTCCCTTGCCTCTTACTTCGGGTGATAAATAGAGTTTTACCAATTCACAGGTGTCTGCAGCTAATCCATTTGTATGAATGATTCCAGCTCCTCCAACAACATGTTCATTGAAAACCGCTACATGGTAAACGCCCTCTTGCTGTTGAAACAATTCGTATAAATGATCGGTACTATCATCAAAATAAACCGTGCCAGGTTTATCGGCATTAAATTCAGTTAAGGCATTTCGTATAATCATTGCTAGCGCAGGATTATCAGCTTGTTCAATTAACCGGATGTGAATGGGGTCTATTTTATTATTAGTCATTTGAATGGAGTGCTCAATATTTTGTAATCAATTATTCAATATGGGCGAATCAATGTTTTAAACTGCCAGCAAACTACAGCCCCTGATATCCGTGTTATCCAATCTGCCCAAAAGCTCAAAACTTCCATCAGGATAAAGTTTGCCCGCGTCTTCTGTTGCTAGGAAAGAGCAGGAGTAGATATTAGCAAGGTCGATACAATTAATGGCTCCACGAATTTGCCGGTCTTTATTGTTGATATGAATGGCAAAGGGATCGTCTTCTTCGCGAAGTAAAATTTTCATCCATGGAGGGCAGTTGAAAATTCCATCTCCGAAAGAGTAGGCCTGGCTTAACAATTCGGTCATTCCGTATTCTGAATGTATTTTTTCAAGACAAAACTGGCGACACAAGATTTCATGAACCTGCGCCCTAGTTATTTCTTCTCTTCGTCCTTTCATACCACCTGTTTCCATAAGGGTGGTATGCTTAAGTGGTCGGGGAAATTGTTCGGCAAAATCCAGCAAGGCAAAAGTTACCCCTAATAGGAGTGTTTTTTGTTGCTGCGATTCCAATTGCTGCAAACTGTTATCGAGCTTTTCCCATTCGTTTAGATAAAAACCACTTTTCGGGTGACCGCTTTGTTGTATGAGTTCATCGGCCATCATTACCAGCGATGAATTTTTTCTTTCTAGGTAAGAAGGGAGCAAGGCGATGATGCACCATTGGGAAGGATCGCCATAGAATAAACGAAATGCTTCATTAAAACTTCTGGTATAAATCGCCTTATCTTTTACCAAATGCCGGCTATTCACAGTTTGGCTAGTTCCACTACTTTCGAAAATCACTGCTGCTTCAAAATCAGTACTTACTACCTGGTGGGTTTTAAAAAACCGGATGGGTAAAAAGGGGATTTTGTCAATTCGGTCTATTTTATCGGGAACAATTTTTAACAAGTCGCAGTATTGCCTGTATACCGGGTTGTATTGATGTTGAAATTGAAAAAGCTCCAGTGCAAGGGAAGCGAATTGATCCTCCTTTACAGTGAAAATTTTATCCGGGGCGATTATATTTTTAACAGATGTATTCAATTTCTATTAGTAAATTTGAGAAATAATCTACAAAGATGCGGAACACCCTTGTCATTTTCATCATTAGTTTGCTAGCGGTTAGTTGTAGTAAAGATAAATATACATCTGCTCCCCAAATTAAATTCGAATCCGTCAGTCCTGACAGGGTTAGCAGCGGAGTAACCTTTGGGAGTCCTGAAATTCCAGTAATTACCCTGTCTGTAACTGATTCTGAGGGGGATTTGGGGTTTAAAACAGGAAAGGACACATCTTACATTTATATTAAAAATTTGTTGATTAATCGGATGGATTCATTTGTATTACCTGATATCCAGTCGGTGGCTACTAAAAATTTTCAGGCCGAAATACGGATCAATGTGTTTGATATATTGCGGGGATCCACTCGGCCCCGTCCTAAGGTGGATACCCTTCGGTATGAGATTTATGTAGTGGATTTTGCAAAAAACAAAAGCAATAAAGTTACTACTGCCCCTATTTATTATGTTGTTCCATAATGAGGCGACTTTTTCAATTTATTCTATCGCATTCTATATTTATTGCATTTTGTGCTGCGGCGCTTAGCTTTCAAACAGGGCAGTTGATGGGAATTGCTGTTAGTGGATATCTTCTGAGTTTTATTTTTTTTGGAGTATTGGCTGGCTATAATGCTTATTGGTTGATCAGCAGGTATTCTTTCTCTTCCACTCATTCGTTTCGATCCCTTTTTGCAACTTCCCCGTATTCTTTTTTTGTGCTAATCTCGGCATTGCTGGGTATGCTTTTTTGTCTCATTTACTTTTACTGGGTATTGAGTAATATGCTAATTGCTGGCATTTTGTTTGTTTTGTACCTGCTTCCTATTTTGCCTTTTAAGCAGTTAAAATGGATCCGAAGAATCGGTTTTTTGAAAACTGTATTGTTGGCTTTTACTTGGGCTTTAATAACCACCCTTATTCCTTTGCAGGTTCCCATATGGGCAATGGGGTCTTTGGCGAGTTTGGTTTTTATCGGTCGTTTTTTATTTATGCTTTTATTGTGCATCATCTTTGATAAGCGGGATGAAGGGGTAGACAAGATCCGGGGATTACAAAGCTTGGCCACCCTTTTCCGTCCACTGATACTTCATTTTTTGATTGCTGTTATTTTTATAGGGTACATTTTTATCAATTATTGCATGAAAGGATATGGAGTGAAGATCGTTCAAGTGATTGCACTAACAATGATAGGATTGGTTACCCTGATAATGTATATTGTTTCAATGCAAAAAAAAGGGTATCTTTTTTATTATTTCGGAGTGGATGGGTTAATGTTTTTTTCTGCCTTTTTGACTTGGTTGGCTGGGAAGCATTGCTTTGTGTAAGCTTATTTGGGTTGTATTGTGGAGGTGCTATATTTTGTTACTTATAACATAACATTAGTTAATTTTACAAAAAATAAATTTCATGGCAAAATCAAAAGCACCTAAAAGTCTTCTTACCAAGGAGTCCTATTCTTTCTTACGAAATTATATCAATAATCCATCTCCTACAGGTTTTGAGACGAGTGGACAAAAAATGTGGTTGGATTATGTAAAGCCCTATACGGATTCTTTTTTTACAGATCCATATGGTACTGCGGTAGGAGTGATTAATCCCACTGCAGCTTTCAAAGTGGTCATAGAGGCCCATGCTGATGAAATTAGTTGGTTTGTAAATTACATCACGGCTGAGGGCTTGATTTACTTGAAGCGCAACGGGGGAGTGGATCACCAGATTGCACCTTCCATGCGGGTGTGGATCCATGGAAAAAAAGGGCCGATCAAAGCAGTGTTTGGATGGCCTGCCATTCATACTAGGATGGGAAATGGTGATAAGGAAACCCAACCAAAAGTAGACAACCTGTTTTTGGATTGCGGTGCAAGAACTAAAAAAGAAGTAGAGTCGTTGGGGATTCATATAGGTGCCGTTGCCACTTACGAGGCAGGATATGAAGAAATGGCCTACGACTATTTGGTAGGCCGGGCCTTTGATAA
>CANIMM010000279.1 GCA_947468255.1 Chitinophagaceae bacterium
CGTTATCTAGAAAATAAACCTGTAATCTTGCATTGGGCAAAGAAGCTACTTTTATCACCAAGGGATAATCGTCACCCCCAATTGAAACATTAATACCCGATAAACGGACCACCTCATGCAACCGATGTCTTCTTTCATTAATAGTGCCAAAACGAGGCATTATACAACGAACTTCCATACCGCTATCATTGGATTTTATGGCCAATTTATTAATGATCTCCGAAAACTCTGTAAGCTCTACGTAAGGAGACATTTCATTGGCAATAAATAAAATTCTTTTTTTTGTTGACATTTGTGCTAGATTAAAAGGATATCGTAGTTTTCCTAAAGGCGGCAAAGTTACGATAAAATTCTTAAAATCAATATACAACTACATTTGAAGCAATTCAACCATACCATATGATACTATTTAAACACCCCAAAGACATTACCACCTTTATAGTAAATCAATCAATAGAGCGAAACTCCATTGGATTTGTGCCAACAATGGGGGCCCTTCATAACGGCCATATCAGCTTGATTCAAACTGCTCGTGCAGAAAATGAACTGGTTATTGCAAGTATTTTTGTAAATCCTACCCAGTTTACAGAGCAATCGGATTTTGAAAAATACCCCTCCTCTATTGAAGCCGATATTTTCAATTTAGAAAAGGCGGGCTGTGATATGCTTTTTTTACCCACTGTTGCTGATATGTATCCAAATGGCAGCTTACCCTCTCGCCAATATGATCTGGGGCGATTAGATTCCATTTTAGAGGCAGAATTTCGGCCCGGTCATTTTCAGGGAGTATGCCAAGTAGTGCAACGCCTATTGGACATTGTAGCCCCAGGGAAATTATACCTAGGCCAAAAGGACTTCCAGCAATGCATGGTATTAAAAAAAATGATTTCTTTGCTAGACATTGACACCTCAATAATTATTTGCCCTACTCAACGTGAAACCGATGGCCTTGCCATGAGCAGCCGCAATAGCAGGCTAACCCCTGCCGAAAGGGAAAAAGCAACATATCTATTTAGGGCAATGCAGTCCATACAAGAAAAACTTAGGGAAGGAGACTTAGCACAATTACAACGCAATGCTCAAGAAATATTGACTAAACAAGGATTCAAAGTCGAATATGTTGCTATTGCCAACGCACACACGCTTGAAATAATCCAAAATTGGGATGGAAAATCAGCACTGGTGGCCTTGGTGGCTGCATACATAAATGAAGTAAGGCTAATTGATAATCTTCTTTTAAATCCACCACTACAATAACCAAATTTCCAAAAAATCAATTGACAGGGTGAAGACTCAAAATTTTGATTCACCATTCACTATTCACCATTCACCAATTGAACTGTTATTCGCCCTTTTCTCGACTTAACTTCGTACTTTGTCAGCGATTATGAAAAATAAATTACTAACGATTTTGAAATACTTGTTCTTTTTGGGACTCGGTATTTTTTTAGTGTGGTGGAGTATTCATAAAATGGGTGACAAAAACTGGCAGGAATGCAAAACAGCACTCAAAACAGCCAGATTCATCCTATTTATTCCGGTCTTTTTTATTTTAGTAGCCAGCCATATTAGCCGGGCAATCCGATGGAAAATATTGATGAAGCCGATGGGATATTCCCCTAGATTGCTAAACACTTTTTTTGCCGTAATGGTAGGTTATTTAGCCAATTTGGCTGTACCCCGATTGGGTGAAGTGCTAAAATGTACCATCTTGGGCAAGTATGAAAAAGTGCCGGCCGATAAATTGGTTGGAACTATTTTAGTTGAAAGAGCAATCGACGTGGTATCGCTGCTAATTGTTTTCATTATTGCAATAGTCAGCCAAGCTTCTATCATTGGGGCATATGCGAAAACTACCATTCAAAATAATTTCTTATCGGGCAATAGCATGGGACTATTCGTAAAATTGACGCTGTTAGTTGCATTTATAGCGATAGTCTATTTTTTAATGAAATTTATTTTTAATAGGTACAGTGAAATAGGGATTGTTAAAAAAATCAATATGCTTTTTCGCGGCGTGGGAGCAGGACTCAGCTCTATTAAAAATCTAGAAAATAAATCTGCCTTTATTTTCCACAGTGTTTTTATTTGGTGCTGCTATGCTGCTGGCACCTACCTGGGTTTTTTTGTGATTCCCGAAACTTCCAATCTGCCAATTGCAGCAGCTTTTCCTGTATTGGCATTTGCTAGTATTGGCATGATTATCACCCCTGGTGGAATAGGCAGTTACCAATGGTTTATTATGGGTGTAATGGTTTTATATGGCATCGATGAAGGTCACGGATATGCAAATGGATTACTTCAATGGATTGCTCAGTTTTGCATCATTCTGATTGTTGGCTTTCTTTCTTTACTTGCACTACCCTATTATAACAGGCAACCTGCCAAACCTAGTACCACTTCGACTTAAATACAACAATAACTTAACCTTCATTTCCTTTTTTATTGATTGAACCACTTAATTTTGAAAGATTCATTTAAACAAAGTCCATTGATAAAACAGAAAGTGATAGTAAGAGATATCAGCTGGTTATCTTTTAATAGCAGGGTGTTACAGGAAGCGGCTGACGAAACTGTTCCACTTAGAGAAAGGATTCGTTTTTTGGGTATTTTTTCAAATAACCTGGACGAGTTTTTCCGCGTACGAGTGGCAACACTTAAGCGGATGATTGCCGTTGGCAACAAGGGAAATATGCACCTAGAAGTTTCTCCAGAAATGATCTTAGAACAAATCCAGGAAAGAGTAATTGCACAGCAAAAAGAGTTTGACCGAATTTGGAATGAAATAATCAGGGAGTTAAAAAAACAAAAGATATTCCTGATCAATGAAACGCAACTCAATAGGGTTCAACAAAAATTTATTACTACCTATTTCAATGATGAAATCAGGAGTAATATTGTTCCACTGATGATTGAAAGCATACAGGCATTTCCCACACTCAGTGACAAATCGATCTACCTGGCCTGTAAATTGTCAAAAAAAGACAAAAGCATTCCCCAACGTTTTGCGCTGGTATCAGTACCAGCAAGGCGATTGCCAAGATTCATTCTTCTGCCCTCCAAGCAAAATGAAAAACACATTATTTTACTGGAAGATGTTATCCGGTTTTGTCTTCCTTATATTTTTTCATTTTTTGGTTATGATGTTTTTTCAGCCCATATCATAAAAGTTACCCGCGACGCGGAAATTGATATTGACAATGATGTAGCCACCTCTTTGATGGAAAAATTGGAGAAAGGGATAAAAAACAGAAAAAAAGGAAAACCAGTCCGCTTTATATTTGATAGAGACATTGACCCTTCCCTGCTCACTTATTTGGTAAAAAGATTAGGGCTGTCCGAAAAAGACAACTTAATACCTGGGGGAAGGATTCATAATTTCAAGGATTTTATTGAATTTCCAGAAGCTGTATTTGAACAAAAAAGTACCCGAAAAAAACCATTTGTACATCCAGCACTGATCAATGCAACCAAAGTATCGGACATTGTCTTAAAAAAGGATGTATTGCTAAGTTTTCCTTACCACTCCTACGATAGTGTAACTGATTTGCTCAGGGAAGCCGCCATTGACCCTCAAGTAACTAGTATTAAAATTACCTGCTATCGGCTTGCCCCAAGATCCAAAATAATTAATGCCATTACCAATGCAGTTCGAAATGGCAAACACGTGACGGCTGTGATTGAACTAAGGGCAAGATTTGACGAAGAGGCTAACCTCGAATGGAAAGACGAACTCGAGGAGGCTGGAGTTAAAGTGCTGATAGGCGTACCTAATATGAAAGTGCATTGCAAAATTTGTCTTATTAAAAAAGTCGTTAATAATAAACCCCTTCACTACGGATTTGTAAGTACCGGTAATTTAAATGAACGCACTGCTAAAATATACGGAGACCATTGTCTACTCACAGCCGATAAAAATATCATGGCCGATGTTATCCGAGTTTTTCATTATTTAGAACAGCCAAAAACAAGAATTCAATTTTTAAGCGCCTGCAAAACGCTATTGGTAAGTCCTACCAACATGCGGAATCAACTGATGCAGCTAATCGCTAAAGAAATAAAATATGCCAAAGCTGGTAAGCCAGCGTCCATCCTGTTGAAAGTAAATTCGCTGAGTGATGAATCCTTGATTGAAAAATTATATGAAGCTGCAAAAGTCGGCGTAGAAATCAAAATAGTGGTAAGAGGAATCTTTTGCATGCTTACCGAAAATAAACAGTATTTCCATCCGATTCAGGCAATCAGCATCGTGGATGAATAC
>CANIMM010000280.1 GCA_947468255.1 Chitinophagaceae bacterium
GATTGGGATAGCGGTTTAGCCACTGTGCTTTTCGACGGATACTGCTGGTGGCAATAATGCCCGCACTATACGATGGTGAAATCGAAGCTGCATCTGACAGTTTCCAATCTGCAACAACTGATTGGTTCTTGTAAACAAAAATATCTTTGTAAGAAGCCCTTGTTAATACAGCTGATTGAATGATGCCAGTTGCTAACTGTGTGGGTACATCTTTCATAGAATGAACAGCAATGTCAATTGTATTGTTTAATAGCGCTATATCTAGACTTCTGGTAAATACACCCTGAACACCCATTTCGTATAAAGGTGTTTGCAGATCAATATCTCCTTCACTTTTTATAAAAACTAATTCTGACTGATGACCGTTGTTGGTTAGGAGTTGTTGGACATGCGTAGCCTGCCAAACTGCCAATTGGCTTTCCCTGGTTCCAATTCGTATCAATTTGTCCATGTAAATTAGTTTGTGCCGGTGGCGATGTATTCATTGATTGCTTCTATGTAATTGCAACCTCGGTAGTTTTGGTGGCGCATTTTTATGGCCATGCCATTAATTACTTTCTGAATTTTTTCAGCTGCATTCAATTGAGTAGGCTCAGTGGTTAGTGTTGAAAAATAATTACTATATAAGCTACAGCTATCCATTGCTTGTAGTTTATGTTTTACTGCTTTTAAAACCGGTACATTTTTGCGCATATCATGCCAATCCATGAATTCCTGGATATGAGCAGCTATAATTGCTTTAGCCTTTGGTATCTCTGCCTCTCTTTTATGAAGGGTTTCATCCTTAATCTTTGCAAGTTCATCTACATTTACTAGGGTAATGGTAGGGAGTTCTTGTGCAGATTTTTCTACATTATAAGGAATTGAAAGATCAATAATAAGTTTCTGTCCGCTATTGATTAGATGTGAGGTTGCTATCACAGGTTCAACCGCATTGGTGGCTACCAATATGATATCCGATTCGTGGATGTGTTTGGGTAAATCATCCATTGAAGCATATCGCAACCCTAGTTCAGTAGCGAGTTCCGCAGCTTTTTCCTCCGTTCTGTTGATGAGGGTAATGTTTTTTGTTGCTAGATAATCTACCAAATTCTTACAGGTGTTGCGGCCAATTTTACCGGTTCCCAATAAGAGAATTTTTTTATCTGCGATAGCATCAATCTTTTCTTTAATGTATTGCACCGCCGCAAACGAAACTGAAACTGTACCTCCACTTAAGGCAGTAGAGGTTCTGATTGACTTGGAACATTGCAGAACGCCATTTACCAATCGCTCAAGGTAAGCACCAATAAAATTATGTTCTTTGGAAAACTTCACCGCTTGTTTAATCTGTCCTACAATTTCATAGTCACCCAAAATTTGAGAATCTAGTCCAGCGGCTACATTAAAAAGATGCTCGATTGCTTGATTCCCATTGTTAACATAGGCCATTTCATTAAAGCGATCGAGTGAGCCTTTAGTTTGTGAACAGAGTAAACTTGCTAAATTGGAAACGTTTTCGGCAAATCCATAGATTTCGGTACGGTTGCAAGTAGATAATATAAAAAATTCAGTGACACCCAATTCAGGAGCCAGCAAAATCAGTTGATTATATTGATCCCCATTGATAGCATATTGCCCTCTTAGGTTAGCATCCGTTTTTTTGTAATTGATACCCGCTATGAAGAAATTCGATAAATTGATTGGTTGTGATCCGAGCATCCTTACTAAAAGTAGTTTGATAAGTTATGGTGCAAAAGTAATCCTGCTTGAGATTTAAATCTAATTTCAATGTCATTGGATTGTCATTTTGCTGTATGAACTCGATCATAATGGATGGTGATGCAGGTCATAGCCCGCAAAATGGGCGATTGCCTTTTCTCGTTCCCAATTATTTGCTAGTTCCATGAACTTTTAGCTAAACCAGGGGTTACATTTGCAGAATATTATATTGGTTATGGCAAAAAAAATAGGCGTTGTTTTAATGAATCTAGGGTCACCTGATTCAACTTCGGTGAAAGATGTACGGACTTACCTTAGACAATTTTTAATGGATGAAAGGGTAATTGATGTGCCCAATCTGGCGAGGTATATTTTGATCAATGGTATTATTGTACCCTTCAGGGCGCCAAAATCCGCTGAAGCGTATGCAACTATCTGGACTAAGGAAGGGTCTCCATTGGTGGTGTTGACAAAGCAATTGCAACAGGCTCTTCAGCAACAGGTGGATGTGCCGGTGGAGGTTGCTATGCGGTATGGGAATCCAACAGTAGCTGCTGCCTTCGATAATCTGTTAACCAATCATCCCGAACTGGACGAAGTGTTGGCCATCCCCCTCTATCCGCATTATGCCATGTCTTCTTATGAAACTGCTGTTGAGTATGCCAAGGAGATCCACATTGCAGGAAATTATCCTTTCAGCCTAACGTTTTTGAAGCCTTTTTATAATGAGCCCAATTATATTCATGCATTGGCTGAAAATATAAAGCCTTTTCTGGAGCAATCGCACGATCATATTTTATTTAGTTATCATGGAATACCGGGAAGGCATGTCCGTAAAAGCGATGTTACCGGTTGTCATTGCCTTAAAGTGGACAATTGTTGCCAAATTCCATCGCCGGCCCATGCGCAGTGTTATCGTCACCAGGTATTTACCACTACCCAATTGGTAATGCAGGCCTTGCAAATACCGGAAGATCAATATAGCATCGCCTTTCAGTCGAGGTTAGGCAAAGGATGGTTACAGCCCTTTACTGACAAGCGTTTGGAGGAAATGCCGAAAGAAGGCATTAAGAAATTGTTGATACTTTGTCCAGCTTTTGTAAGCGATTGTTTGGAAACATTGGAAGAAATCGATGAAAGAGGAAAAGAATCGTTTATGGATGCGGGTGGTGAGTCGTACACAATGATTCCCTGTTTAAATACAAACCCTTTATGGGTCAATGTATTGGGCAATTGGGTGAAAGATTTTGCAGCAGGGAGCGGGGAGATGATACTTGATTTTTAATGTCTGATTTGTATGTCTGATGTCTGATTTTTTGATGTCTGATTTTTTTCGGATCGCTACTTTTTACTTCTTTCAAGGCTGTTTCAATGGTTTGCTCAATTTTTTTTCAAAAAAAGAAATACATCCAATATAACAAAATCAGACATCAGACATCAAAACATCAGAAATCAGAAATCAAACATCAAAAAATATCCAAGATGTATTACTACATAAAGGCCCTTCATATTATCTTTATTGTGACCTGGTTTGCTGGAATGTTTTACATTGTTAGACTGTTTATTTATAATACGGAAGCTCAAGGAAAAACAGCTGTAGAAAAACAGATTTTAACGGACCAGTTTACTATCATGATCAAAAGGCTTTGGCTGGGCATTACATGGCCCTCAGCAGTGTTAACACTTATTTTTGGAACCTGGATGGCTACCTATTTTCAGCCGGTGCCCCAGTGGCTTTGGATAAAAATTGGTTTTGTAGCCGCTTTGTATGCCTACCATTTTACTTTACACAGGATTTACGCTGCTGAGATGAAGGGGGTTTTTCGTTTTAGCTCCAATCAGTTGCGCATTTGGAATGAATTGGCTACTATTTTTTTAATAGCCATTGTTTTACTAGTTTCCGTTAAAAGTAGCATGAGCTGGCTTTGGGGAATTATTGGCCTACTCTTATTTTCTGGCATTTTAATGGGAGCTATCAAAATTTACAAATTGGTTAGAAAGATTTAATACATTCTTGGAAATATTTCACCTTCTTCCACATTCTAAAAAAGTGACGAATGATACTATTTCTTTATGTATTCCCTGCGTTATCAGAAATTTATAAAAAATATAGTTTTGAACTTAGTTATATATAGGATATTATTGTTATATTTAAAAGGTTTTCCAAAAGGAAATAAATATTAATATGTCCAAAAAAAATTGTCTAATTCATCAGGGAGTGTTAAATTTGTCCACCAAATCAATGGACTTATGTTGAGTATCATGTTAATTTCTCCACTTAATTGTATGTACAGTAACCGCTGCCATTGTATTGCGGGCTGCTAACAAGCTGATTTTTGGTTATTTTTTTCACACTTTTTATCCAACTATATTTAAAATTTAAATGAATCATACAAAAAACAGCGTTGATCAGTTACTCCATCAGTTAGATGGACTAGGAATTTCCGCTTTCATTCGCTTGTTAACCGAGCAATATCCCGATCAGGTTACCTTTTCTTCTAGTTTTAGTTTTGAAGATCAAGCGATTACCTATGAAATA
>CANIMM010000281.1 GCA_947468255.1 Chitinophagaceae bacterium
AGCAAACAAGTCGTTCATTAATATTACATCAGGATATGTTCTTTTTAACCAATCATGTTCATTTAAATCGAGGATATCACTATTATCTGAAACGATTTGTGAAGACAAGGGGCGATTGTAAATAATTTGGTACTTATGTTTTAATTTTACAATAACAGCATCAAGCATCTCAATACTTAGAAAATTAATAGGGAGCTCCCCCCATTCAATATTATACTTATTAGCAATTACCAGAATTGGTTTGTCGTAAGTAAAAATACGATTGGCGTAATATTTTTTGTAGGGTACTTTAGCCCATTTTGTCTTACTGAAACTTATACTATGTGTCATATTGGGCACATCAAAATTTTCATAACTTTTCTGCCAAATTCTTTCAAGATATCTTTCTTCATGATCATCACTGAAAAAATAAAAATCGCTGGTATTCTTACAAGAGACGGTCTTCTTTAAAGTTCCATTCAAATAATGCCAATAAGCAAAGGGAATAACATACCTCAATTCCTGATCAAATTCGCCTTGGAAATCAGTAGTCTTATATTTTTTCTTTACCAAAAAATCCTTTTTAAAAAATTGTAGCTGCCGAAGCCTACAAAAATAATTATCACGAATAAAATATAGATAATCCTTTTTGATAGCTGGATATTGAATAGCTGCCACCACATACAAACCCTTTAAAATAAGCTTGTTCAGGTTAAATGTAGCAACTCCTAGAAGCCTGTAACCCATAAAGTGTAAATTCTTAAATTATAAAATCAAATAATATCAGTATTTTTTTCCAAGTAGGAATTCCATGATAGTTGCCAAAATATTTCAACCCGATTTTCCCAGGAATTAGTTTCAGCTGATTTAATTCGAGCATTCACTTTATCAAAGTTGTTCTCCTTTACCGCCTTTTCAACCATCTGCAAAAACTCTTCATGGTTATTGGCCAAATAAACATTTTCTTTAAAGTCGCTGATATCTTCACTAAAGTTGGTAGTGACCACTGCCCTACCGGCACCTAAATATTCATTGATCTTAAGCGGATAAATACCTTCCGTTAATTTATTTTTAACAAACGGAATGATGGCACAATCAAAATAACTAAGGTATGCAGGTAAGGCATCAATACTTTTAGATTCTATAAAAACAATATTAGTAAAACTATCGAGCTGAATAGACGTATTCCCCTTATCGCGACGAGGCCCAACCAATACAATGGTTTTATCTTGATGGGCAACAGCAATTTTCTCCAACAGTTCATAGTCGATACGCTGGCATATCGCACCAGTATACCCGATTATGGGCGTATGAATACCCAGTAACTCTGCAGGCCTGGGCAGTTGAAGGTCTACAGCAGTTCTAAACAATTGACTATCGCCTCCATTGGGGAAATAATTTACAATCCGCGTATTACGGTTGGATATATTCCTACATAATTTTTTAGAACTTGCCATTACCATATCATAATGCTGTACGCAATCATTTTCGCTATTCAGCCAATCTAATTTGAGTTCTTCAATAGCATCTCTACTATGATACACACTAAGGGAAGGCTGCAAATGCTGATTAATTGTAGACAAATAAACAGGATTAAATGAATTGACAAAAATATAGTGATTGATCATTTTTTGCTTTTTTATCCGATTCACCAATGAAACGATGCAATGATTATTATATTTAATTCCAATCCTTTGTATAAACCCAGGCGGCAATGAAAATATGGGCAACCCAGGCCTTGGTATTGACCCCGACAAATTTCCGGACTGCCCCTTTACTGGAATTAGGCAATGCTTACCAAAAAGCAATGAAGGAAGCCGCTTAAGCATTTTTGGATAATTACGCTTCCTTAATAGATCAAGCCAAGTGAATGGATATTCTATATAGTAAACAGGGTTGGTACGACTCAATACCTTTGCCAATGCAATCGAGGCAGAGGATAAATCATCGTCTAACCTTGACATGGAACTGATAAAAATGGGTAGTTTTTTAAATTCCTCTTTAGTAAGCATCCAATTTTTGTTTATGATAGCCAAAAATTATATTCAGTTCTAAAAATCAAATGGTCTTTTAAAGCCAGCATTTGATTTTAGCTGAATTCCTTTCTTAAAACCCCAAATCAGGCAAATAATAACTGGCAAGGCGATGATATTCCAGGGCATGGTTAATTCAAGTTAATTTCGCTTTCAACATGAGGCGTATGAATAAACTGCTTACTCGCCTTAGGCATCTTCAGTAAAGCATTGAGCATAGATATAAGTGCTATCGGCAAATGAAAAAAAGCAATCAATAATTTTTTATTAAACAAACGAATCGGAATTGCTATCAACAGACTAACAAAGAGTGCAGCCAATAATAAAATGGTATACCAAACAAATTGAGTTGAAAAAAAATATACCCAGCAAAGCCATACACAAAGACTTGAAATCAACAAAATTCTGGGGAATATAAAAGTTTGAACCAACTTATTAAAAAAAGCAATATTTCCTTTAAATAATTGCACCCAGCCCTCAATAAAATATTTTTTTAAAAACTCTACCTGAATGGCGAGCCACCTGCTTCTTTGATTACTGAAAACTTCCGAGTTAGCCACTTTTTCATCATATACAAATGCTCCATCGAGAAAGGCGATTTTTTTTCTTTGTCTTAAAAGTCTAAACTCAAACTCTCTGTCTTCGCCAGAAGTTTCGCCTATATCATGCAATATGGATACAAATAAATTCCAGTCAAAGGCCATGGCACTTCCAATCAATGCAGCCGGTAAACCCACTGCCACATGGCCCCGTCGAAAGAAATGGTTATTGATTTCCTCAATACATCCATCTAAAAAGGCGAAAGATGTTTGGGAATTTTTTGCTGTCCGATGACCTTGTACCACTTCAAATCCTTGCTCAAAAGCATCATTGACAGCATGTAAAAAACCAGGCGCCATATGGTTATCTGCATCTAAAATCACTGCAATATCCACTGGATCATCAGCGGTAAATTCTATCGCCTTTTCTAATGCCTTACCCTTAGTAGACTTTTCAAAATTCACTTCAACAATTTTCAAAGGCAATAAACGCAAAGCTGCTAAAGTATTTTCACTAAATGAGTCAGCAATTATCACCACTTCAAATAAATCAGAAGGATAATCCTGGTTGATGGCATCTTTAGCGGTAGCAATGATAACCGCATCTTCCTTACAACCTGGAATAAAAATTCGAATACGCCTAAGTAACTGAGCCGGCGATATTTTTTTTACGGTTACAACCCTTCCTGCAATTGAAAAAAATAATAAATAGGCTACCTGTATGGTGAAATAAATAAGGAACAAGTACTGAAAAAACAAAGCAATTTGCGATAACATTACACTAAAATTATGATTCATGAATTAATTGGTTAACAATAGAAGATGACCTGATTGCAGGCTCGATGTAGGGATGGTGAAGTATATTCCACCTTAGAGCCTGAATAATAGATTTACTATGCGCCCATTGTTTTTTTACCGCATATTTAATAATATGAAGGGGAGTAGCAATCATTAAAAAGAAAATGACTGCTATTAATCGTCTGCTTCCCCTATAATTTCTGCGGATATATAATAATCGATTTCGAAATAAGTAAAATGTTTTTAACGGAGAGCCAATGCCAGTAGAAACAGATTCCTTATGAAAGACTTCCGCAGTTCCCACATAATGAATTTCAAATCCCGCCAATTTAAATCGGGCAGCCCAATCTAGCTCTTCGTAGTATAAAAAAAACAACTCGCTCATCACCCCTATCTTATTTATCAACCGCATTGGTAGCATCATTGAAGCCCCATTGGGCAAGTCGGTTTTACGACAATCATTGTATTGGCCAAAATCTTTTTGAAACCTTCCTATATCGTAACTTCTACTAGTTAAGGGATGTAATCCCATTGCACCTGCATATTGGATAACGCTAGGCATTGAATGATATTTTATTTTGGGGCAGGCAATGGCACAGGCTGGATTTTTTTGCAAATGCATCACTAATTCTGTCACCAATCCTTCTGTCACTTCGGTATCATTATTTAAAAACAAAACATATTCTCCTTTGGCAAATTGTAGTCCGATATTATTTCCGCCTGCAAAACCCACATTAACCGGAGAGCTGATATGCTTGATAAAAGGATAAAGCTTTTTTAAATAAGCAGAAGAATATTTCGGGGAAGCATTATCCACCACAATTACTTCCCAATTAGGATAATTCAGTAAGGACAGAGAATGCAGCATCGCATCCGTTACACTAGGACA
>CANIMM010000282.1 GCA_947468255.1 Chitinophagaceae bacterium
AGCTACAATGCTCTCTGCCACTTTAATAGCAAAATCTATAGTAACATTGTTTTGGCCACTTTGGGGAGCATATTCGAAAAGTATTACTTGATCATAATTGGCAAGTTGATAATCCAAAGCGAACAGATTAACCTTAGCTATTTCATCGGGATACAATCTTAAAACTGGTTGAACAGATACTGTTATAGGATGGGGATAGGCTCTTAAAATGCAACTTCTAATACTACCATCATAAAAGGCGTGATTGGTATCTGCATTATGCACAAAAAAAAATTCATCGTAAACACCTTCCTTTTTTTGTTTATAAATTTTCTTTTTAAAAGCCCTTAAAGCTGGCGCGTCGTTTTTAGCAACCGAATCCACTGCCAAAATCTCATCCACAAAAGGATTATTGAAGATGATGCTTTTACAAAAAGAAGCAATGGCCCATGTTAGGTGGCATCCAGGAAAATCTTGCTTAATTTGTCTGGCTATAGCAGTGGCATACAGGCAATCACCGTTGGAATATAATTGTACCAGTATGATTTTTTTTGGAGTCATCGTTAATTATTGATTCACCATCATTTCAGCCATGTCCTTGAACGAAACTGTAGGAGACCAGCCCAAAGAAGATATAATAGAGGGATCTGATACAAGAATTTTATATTCTGGACTAAAATCATTTTTCAAAATAACATGATCTTGCCATTTTTTTCCGATAACAGCGAAGCAAGTAATCAACCATTCTTCAATGGAATATCCAAGTCCGGAAGAAATATTCGCCTCATAAATATCATCCTGCGAAACCAATGTCCAAATACCTTCTACAATATCACCTGCATAGGTCCACTCCTTAATCACACTAATATCGCCAATTGCTAATTTTTCATCGCTACCATTGGCAATGCGTTTAACGGCTTCACTTATTTTTTTGGCCATATGCCTTTCTGTTCTTCTAGGACTATCATGGTTGAAAAAATATCCAACATACACTTGTAAACCCAATTTTCGATAATATCTTGCTGCATATACTGAGTGAATCCTACTTACTGAATAAGGATCACGGGCCTCAAAACTATCCGACTCTTTAATTGGCTTATCCATATTTACAAATTGCAATCCACTGCCAGAAATAAAAACTTTTGTAAGGGGTGAAAAGTTTTTAACCGCTTCCAAAATATTAAAAGTACCCGTACTGATGGTAGCATGGTTTTCAAATAACGCGTCATGTCGGGTGGTAGAATTCGCTGCCAGATGAAAAATATAATGGGGAGTAGTGGTTTTTACAAGTTCAGCAACTGACTCATAGCTTCTTATATCGGTATTTGATTCATTTCTAGAAATACCTATTACAGAAAACTCCATCTGCTGTAATAGCTGTGACAGATAATATCCATCCTGACCGTTTACCCCCAATATAATAGCTGTCTTCAAATTATGAATGCTTTAAAACTACAAAGGTGGCAAATGTATAGATATATTTACCTAAATAATGAAAGTCAGGATTAGGACATTCCCATTTTGGCAGGTCCACAAAACTACAATCTGGCATATGGGAAATTAATCGATGTTGTAAATCATCTTTTGAATAAAACCTTTCATCAACATCGGGTTTTAAATCTCCCATTTTCCAATCTTCCTTATAATCGCAAGTAATAATGGCAACGCCACCTGGGGCAAGCAAATTATTGATGCATGAAACAAAAGATTCATCATCGGGGTCATGTTCAATTACCGATGTGCTAAAAATAATATCATAGGTTTTTAACTCGGTAGTTGGCTTGCTCACATATTCTTGTAAATAATAATTAATCATTGGGTCAATCTCCTCAACTTGCAACCCCATTCTGATTAAACTCATTGAAGCGGTGTCTTCATAGCTTCCAACACAAAGTATTTTCGGACTAGAATATTGAGGTAGATACCTGCAAACTGTATCAAAAACAAATGCTTGTTGCACATTCGCCTCAGCTATTTTTTTTGACATTGTTTTAGGCACAATCTCAAATAATTTTTCTACTACAGGGGCATATAATTCCCGTGCCGAATTATCTAAAATCCGATTAAGGGAATCATTTTTTGACAATTCTATTGGTTGATAGCTGATGGATTTATCAACCGCTAACTGATCTTCTGTCGCTGCATTCGTATTCCGTAACCAAGTAAAAGATTTGTCCGGTATTGAAAACAACCTTCTCCACTTCGACTGAATGGTTCTTACAATACCCATTCTAGTGACAGTAGCATTTTTAGACTTTCTAACAGCAGCATCTAAAATTCTATCGTACTCCCATATGATGTTATTGGCATCCCACTGAACATTTAATTTTTGTAAACCTTCAACACCATTTGAAAGTATAGTTCCCAAACTACTATTCTCAATGCAAAGCGAAGGGGTTAAATTCAAAACATGACGAAACATTGAGCTATTTGAAACAGCCAAAGGACGTTTAACTGCTAATGCATAATCAATTGCACTAGACAATCCTCTGACAGTAGAATCCTCATACAAAAATACATTGATGGAATTTTGAGCTAAAAAATCAAGAATCCCCTTGTTATCAAGGAAGTCATGCGTTATTTGAAGTTGAATACCATTCTTGTGAATTAAACCCCTACAATTTTCAGCAATTTTTCTTGCATTCTGCCCTTCTGCATCTCCAAAATCTGCAGCTGGTATATTAAGCCTTATGATTGCATCATCAAATTCATTTTGAACCTGAATAACTATTTTTTCAAATCCTTTATTTGGAGTTCCAAATCCAAAACTTCCAATTGTCAACAATTTAGGAGTTGGAAAACTATTGGTATAAGTTGGTATAAGTCGACCTGTTTTAAATACAAATGGATTACGTAACAATAAAGTAGGATCAGCAGCAATATAAAAATCAAACAAAACATTATTCAAATTTTTACGCTCCTTTAAAACAAAAGTATTTTTATAAGAAGTTGCATTATCTGCAATTCCCTGTGTTATTTCGTGAATTATCCCGATTTGAATCGCCTTAATATCGTGAACATTATTTTTAAATAGTTTAGGCCCAATACGACTGCAAAGCCAAGGCATGGTAGCAGGATGATAATTATAAATAATAATTGATGGATTGTTAACAGCAACCGATTGTTTCAAATCTGCCAAAGAATCACATTCAACCCAAATGATTTGATATTTATCAGATCTAGCGATGGCATGAAAAATATTTTTTCCAAACTCAAAAACACCACATTGTTTCTTTGAATGAGATACAAATAAAACAGTTAATTTTTTCATTTCTATTTCTTATAAATATCAATAGTAGGTATAGGGAAAATAAAACCGGTCCCTTTCTCCAATGCTTCTTTTTCCCTTTCAATAAACTCTGCCTTAAAATGCCAAGGTAGCACCAAATAATAATCAGGATTCATTGCCCTACTTTCTGCTTCGCTTATTATTGGGATATTGGTTCCTAAAGTATAGGCTCCGTATTTATCAGGATTTCTTTCCGCTGCATATTCAACCAACATGCTATTAATATCGCACCACTGAAGAATCGTGTTCCCTTTGGTAGAAGCGCCGTAAATATGCACTTTCTTGCCTTCCTGTTTCAATTTAACCAGTAAATCATGTAATTCATTCTTTACCTTTTCGATTCTGTACTGAAATGCCACATAAGGCTTATCTGTATCCAATTCTAAATCAAATTCCTTTTGACGAATATCATTCATCAATCGATGGCTTTCTTTATTGGTGTATAATCCGCTCTCCTTATGGGTTGCATAACATCTTATACTTCCGCCATTGATATCATTAAAAGCAATCTTAAATATCTTCATATCCCCCATCGACACAATTTTCTCCAACACTGCCAAACTGTAAAATTCTAAGTGTTCATGACAAATAGTGTCATAGCTATCTAACTCCAGCATATGGGGCATATAACTCATTTCAAATACCCATATACCCTCTGGTGATAAAAAACGCTTGATATTTTTTACGAAATCTACGGGACTTTCCAAGTCATAAAACATGGCAATGGAAGTAATGACATCCATTTTTTTATTTCCAATGGCAGTAGATAATTCTGCAGAAGGAAAAATATCCTGAACCACGGTAGCATTTTTCACTTCCTGTGCTACATCACTTGGATCACAGCCAAATTTTACAAAGCTGGCGGGATAAAAATCCAATAAAGTCCCATCATTGCATCCGATATCCAAAACACTGCAATTATCCTTTTTCAATAAGCCGAGCGTGCTGGTAACAATTTCTTCCAAATG
>CANIMM010000283.1 GCA_947468255.1 Chitinophagaceae bacterium
CGCCCACACAGGAATTGGTACATTGCCCATTTTGTATTTTGGTACCGATGCCCAAAAGCAAAAATATATCCCCAAGCTTGCCAGCGGCGAATGGAAGGGAGCCTACGGACTAACGGAACCCAATAGTGGCAGTGATGCATTGGGTGCAAAAACTTCCGCCGTGCTTTCTGCTGATGGAAAAAATTATATTTTAAATGGTCAAAAATGCTGGATTACCAATGGTGGTTTTGCAGATGTGTACACCGTGTTTGCAAAAATTGACGGCGACAAATTTTCTACCTTTATCATCGA
Organism: Chitinophagaceae bacterium; assembly: GCA_947468255.1. Taxonomy (GTDB): domain Bacteria; phylum Bacteroidota; class Bacteroidia; order Chitinophagales; family Chitinophagaceae; genus Ferruginibacter. The sequence continues at coordinate 292 of CANIMM010000283.1, forward strand.
GCGGGGTTTTGAAGGATTTACCCAAGGTCCAGAAGAGCATAAGATGGGGATCAAAGGATCCTCCACTGTTCAATTGTATTTTCAAGATTGTAAAGTGCCGGTTGAAAATTTGTTGGGCGAGGTAGGGAAGGGGCATATTATTGCATTTAATATTTTAAATATCGGCCGTTTGAAACTTTGTGCGGCTGCACTGGGTGGATCCAAAATGGCTTTGAATACCACGATCGAATATGCCAAAACAAGGGAACAGTTTAAAACGGCCATTGCCAATTTTGGCGCCATTAAATACAAACTAGCAGAGGCAGGGATAAGAATATTTGCGAGTGAAAGCGCATTGTATCGTACCAGCAAATGGGTGGATGATAAGGAAACAGCATTGGCCAATGACGGCAAACCATTTAATGAAGCTTTGCTCGGTGCAGCGGAAGAATATGCAGTGGAGTGTGCCATTTTAAAAGTGCATGGCAGCGAAGTGTTGGATTACGTGGTGGATGAAGGGGTACAGGTTTTTGGCGGTAATGGTTTCAGTGATGAATACAATATCAGCAGGGCTTACCGCGATAGCCGGATCAACCGTATCTATGAAGGTACCAATGAAATCAATCGCTTGCTTACGGTAGACATGATTCTAAAAAGGGCCATGAAAGGGAAGTTGGACTTGATGGGCCCGGCCATGGCGGTTTCCAAAGAGTTAATGAGCATCCCCGATTTTGGGAATGAAGATGAGAGCCCATTTGCGGCAGAAAGAAAGTCCATTGTGAATATGAAAAAAAGTATTTTAATGGTGGCAGGTGCTGCAGTACAAAAACTGATGATGAAAATTTCGGATGAACAGGAAATATTGATGAATATTGCAGATATGGCCATTGAAACTTTTGTAGCAGAAAGTACGCTGTTGCGAATTATCAAAATGGTGGATAAGCAAGGTGAAACTGCTAGCAGGGTGCAGATCGATATAATGCGTTGTTATTTGAATGATGCCATAGACAAGGTCAATAAAGCAGGTAAGGAAGCGATTAATGGTTTTGCTGAAGGAGATGAGCAGCGGATGATGTTGCTAGGTCTGAAGCGTTTTACTAAGTCAACACCCTTCAATAGCAAAGATGCCCGCAGAAGAATTGCCGACCAGTTGATCGCTGCCAATAAATATCCATGGTAATTGATCAATCACTCTTTTCCGGTGAGTCACTGGCCAAAAAAAAGTACTTTACAATAATGAAATTTCTTAATACGCTTATTTTGTTGGCATGCTGCGGATGGGCATTTTCGCAGTCAGCAGACAAACCCTTTATCCGCCTGACGAATCCTTATCAAGCTAACAATACTGTTTCATCTTCTAGGCAGTTTATCATTGGGTCAACCTGCAAAAAATGTGTGGTAACCATCAATGATAAAACGATCAAGGTTTATCCAACGGGTGCATTTGCATATGAATTGAATCTGCAGCAGGGAGACACGGTCATCCACCTGCTTGCAGAAGCAGGCAATAAATCCATTACTAAGAAAATCAATTATGCTTATTCCTTACCAAAGCCAGCCGAACCGGTTACAACACTTGCAATCGAAAGCATTAAAACTTTCCCGGAGGGCGATTTGATTTTGAAGCCCGGTGACCGAATTCAATTTCGGGTAAAAGCATTAGCTAATTGTGTGGCCAAAGTAATGGGCAATACAAGTTTGTATGAATTGCCATTGACGCAGAGCAATGGCATGCCGGGAATTTATCAGGGAGAATATGCCGTAAAAGCATCGGATAGTTTTTCTTTGATGAAAATGCCCATAACCCTTACCGATACTAGTGGAGCAAATATTACAAAGGAAACGGCAGCTCGTTTTTCCATTCTTTCTCCCCAGGCTCCCGATATTGCAATCACCAAAGGCAGGCTGGCACATTTAGAATACGGATTGGGTTCCGACAGATTGGGTGGAGCCAAAATCGGTTACCTAGATAGTAACATCGTTTTAAAAATCATTGGCAAAGTGGGCACACATTATAAAGTAGCGTTAACAAAAACGCGTACGGCTTATATTCCCGATGAGCTGGTGGAATGGTTGCCCAAAGGAAGTTTTGCCCCGTCATCGCTAACGGATAAATGGGTGGTTTATGGAGATGATCAGTATGATTATGTAAAATTGGGGATGTTTCAGCGCCTGCCTTATCAATCCTTTCAATTGGTGGGTCCTTCCAAAATAGTGGTGGATGTTTTTGGGGCTACCAACAATTCCAATTGGATTAGCCAGTTTGAAACATTGAAAGAAATTAAAAATGTGCATTACGAGCAAAAGGAAGACGATGTATTCCGTATTTCCATTGAATTAAAGCATCCACAGCATTGGGGGCACCAGATCTATTATGCCGGAAATTCACTGATCATAAAAGTAAAACATCAACCGGAAAACTTATCCCTGCAGCAGTTAACGATTGCCATAGATGCAGGGCATGGGGGAACCAATATGGGCGCGGTGGGCCCCACAGGTGTAACTGAAAAAGAATTGACATTAGCGGTTGCTTTGCGATTACAAAAGGCCCTCGAAGCTGAAGGCGCTCATGTAATCATGACCCGTAATAAAGAGCAGTTTTTTGATAACAAAGAACGTATCCTTTTTTACAGGGATAGTTTGCCCGACCTGTTAATCAGTTTTCATCTAAATTCTTCCGAAGATCCCATTCGCGTAGGGGGAACAAGTACTTATTACCGGCATGCTGGGTTTAGAAATTTGAGTGAAGCTATTTATAAGCGAATGCTCGAATTGGGGCTAAAGGAATACGGCAATACCGGTTCATTTAATTTCATGCTCAATAGTCCAATTGAATATCCGAATGCATTGGTAGAGGCATTGTTTCTGAGCAACCCCGAAGAGGAAATGAAGATGCTGGATCCTGTATTTCAGCAGCAGGTGGTTGGTAAGATAGTGGCCGGTGTCAAGGATTTTTTGTTGGGCTGTAAGTAGCAATCAGCCTTCTGTATAGATACCCCTTACTGAATTCAGATAAAATATATACCGGAACAAGAAAAGCGCCAATCTATCAATTCAGCAAAAAAACTGGGTATTCCAGGCTAAGATTCAGCTGGATCCAATTATTTTATTGAATTCAGGGCACTTATTGATACTTTCACCCATTCCCTAGTCAATCGGATATTTATTTTTGTTAACTTTGGTTTTATAATATTAAGTCATATGAGCGAAACTGCAACAGCTATTCCAGCACAGGCATTAACATCCAAAGATTTTGTAACTGATCAGGAGGTACGTTGGTGCCCAGGATGCGGTGATTATTCAATTCTAGCGCAGGTGCAAAAGATCATGCCTACATTGGGAATCCCCAAGGAAAATATTGTAATTGTATCAGGAATTGGTTGTAGCAGCCGTTTCCCTTATTATATGAATACTTATGGGATGCATAGTATTCATGGTAGAGCTACTGCGGTGGCTAGTGGCTTAAAGGCTGCTCGTCCTGAGTTGAGCATTTGGATTGTAACGGGCGATGGGGATGGATTAAGCATTGGCGGTAACCATACCATTCACTTATTGCGTAGAAATTTTGATGTAAATATTTTATTGTTCAATAACCAGATTTATGGTTTAACCAAGGGGCAATATTCGCCTACTTCAGAAGAGAAGAAGATTACCAAATCGACTCCTTTTGGAAGTATTGACCATCCCTTTAATCCATTGGCATTGGCAATGGGTGCAGATGCGAGTTTTATTGCAAGAACAATGGATCGGGATCCGAAACATTTGCAAGCGATGTTGTTGCGTTCTCAAGCACATAAAGGAGCTTCATTTTTAGAAATCTATCAAAACTGCAATATTTTTAATGATGGTGCTTTTGAAGTGTTTACTGAAAAGAGCAGCAAGCCCGAGGAAGTGTTGTTTTTGGAACAGGGAAAGCCATTGATATTTGGCGCAACACAAAA
>CANIMM010000284.1 GCA_947468255.1 Chitinophagaceae bacterium
AAGTGGATAGGGAAGAAAAAATTCAATTTGCTAATCAGAGTTTTATTGAAATGAGTGGGTATGGGTTGAACGAATTATTGGGTAAGAAGTCAAGCGATATTTTTTTACATGGGGAGAGTAGTAGGTTAATGAAAAATAAAAATATTTCTAGGATGAAAGGTCGTTCGGATGCCTATGAAATTGAGATAAGGGATAAAAAAGGGGAAATAAGATGGTGGTTAATCAGTGGAGCTCCTCGTTTAGATAATTCGGGTGATTTGACAGGGTCCATTGGAATTCATTTGGATATTACCAATCAAAAGCTGTTGGAAATCGAATTGATTGAAGCCAAGGAATTGGCAGAGGAGTCTACCAGAAGTAAAGAAACTTTTTTGGCTAATATGAGCCACGAAATTAGAACCCCTATGAATGCTATTATCGGCATGTCTACTCAATTGGCAAAAACGAATTTGGATAGTACCCAGCAATTTTACTTAGAAACGATTCATTCAGCATCCGATAATTTACTTTTTATCATCAACGATATTTTAGATTTTTCAAAAATCGATGCGGGTAAGCTTCAGCTAGAAAGGATCGGCTTTGGGCCAAAGGAATTACTTAACAGTGCCCTTCGCGTGCTGAGTCATCGGGCAGAGGAAAAAGGTCTTTCCCTTAACAATGTCTTTTTTGATCCAGCGATATCCCCAGTCTTGATGGGCGATCCTTATCGGCTTAACCAAGTACTGATCAACCTGATTAGCAATGCTATTAAATTTACTGAAAAGGGAAAGGTAGATATTTCTTGTGATGTTTTGAATGATAGCCTGTTATCGCAAACAATTCAAATAACTGTGAAGGATACTGGAATTGGGATGGAAGCTAATTTTTTGGATTGTTTATTTGAAAAATTTTCACAAGAAGATGCTTCCGTAACTCGGCAACATGGAGGTACTGGTTTGGGAATGAGTATCTGTAAAGATCTTATTAATTTAATGGGTGGAGAAATACATGTTAAAAGTAAAAAGGGAATTGGTTCTACCATTTTATTGAAAATTAAATTTGATAAAGGAACTTTTGAAAATCTGCCGGAAAAACCAATTTTTGAAGTTGATTCAAAAATACTTGTCGACAAAAAAGTATTGCTGGTAGATGATAATCAAATGAATCGATTGGTAGCAGCCACTATTTTAGCCAATTATGGCGCCATCATAACAACGGCTCAAAATGGAAAAGAAGCAGTGGAAATATTGGAGAAAATTCCTTTTAATATTGTGCTCATGGATATCCAAATGCCAGTGATGGATGGAGTAGAGGCCACTGCTATTATCAGGTCGAAAATCAGTAAGGAATTGCCGATTATCGCCTTAACGGCCAATGCTATTAAGGGAGACAACGATAAATATTTAGCTGCTGGTATGAATGGTTATTTATCTAAACCCTTCATTGAAAAAGATCTTCTTAATATGGTGGCTTTTTGGCTTAATAAAATAGAGGGTGAAAATTTTGCTTTTAGTAATACTACTTCTGCCGATAAATTGTATGATCTTACAACTCTTCAAAGTATTGGGCGGGGGAATAAAGAGTTTATTGAAAAGATGATCAGTTTATTTATGTCCGAAACTCCAGCGAAGCTGATAGCAATGGAGGAGAGTTATCGCTTGCATGATTTTAAGGCAATGGGTAAGATTGCTCATCAAATTAAACCAGTAATTGACAACCTAGGAATCTTTTCCTTAAAAGAGCCCATCAGGATTATAGAAAAATTAGGGCAACAAGAATTGAACCATAGCGATATACCCTTACTACTATCATCAATAAGAAATACTGTAAGTTTGGTTATAGATGAACTGCAAACTGAAATCAGTGCGTTAGCAAATTGAAAATTTCCGGTAGAGAAAACTGGAGTTTTCGGATTAAGTTACTAGGAAAAGCTTTGAATTTTTACCAAGCAAGGGGGCATTATATTATCTTAACTAGCGTATAATTTTTCTTTCCTTTTTGCACTAGTAAATACTTGCCATTTAACAGTGAGGTTTCGCTTAAGGCTAGTTCGATGGAATCTACTTTTATTTTATTAATGCTAATTCCTCCACCTTGTACCATCTTGCGTGCTTCGCCCTTACTGGGAAAAATGTTTGTGTCGGCTAAAAAGCTTACAATATCTACACCAGAATGCAAGTTTGCCAGTGAATAATCAGCGGTAGGGATGCCTTCCATTACCTGCAGCAGTTGTTCTTCATTGAGTTGCTGTAATATTTCGGCTGTATCATTGTTAAACAGTATTTCAGATGATTTTATAGCAAACTCATAGTCCAATCGGCTGTGTACAAAACAGGTCACTTCTTCTGCCAGTCTTTTTTGAAGTATCCGCTGGTGTTCGTTGCCGGTATGTTGTGCAATCAATGAATCAATTTCTTCCTTGGATAAAAAGGTAAATATTTTGATGTACTTGATTGCATCGGCATCGGCTGCATTTAACCAAAACTGATAGAATTGATAGGGAGATGTTTTTGCTGTATCTAACCAAACATTTCCTTTTTCTGATTTGCCAAATTTACCGCCATCCGCTTTGGTAATGAGTGGACAGGTAAAAGCAAATGCTTCACCGCTACTTTTTTTGCGAATAAGTTCTGTACCGGTAACTATATTGCCCCATTGGTCACTTCCTCCCATTTGTAATTTGCAGCCTTTGTTTTTATGCAGCCAGTAATAATCGTAGCCCTGCACTAGCTGGTAGGTGAATTCAGTAAAGCTCATTCCATTATCACTGTCCAGTCTTTTGCGCACACTGTCTTTACTCATCATGTAGTTGACAGTAATATATTTTCCAGTATCTCTTATAAAATCTAAAAAACTAATCTGCCTAAACCAGTCGTAATTATTGACCATTTCGGCGGCATTGGGAAGGGAAGGGTCAAAGTTTAAATATTTTTCCAGCTGTAATTTTACCTTAGCCACATTGTGGTTGAGGATATCTTCGCTTAAAAGATTTCTTTCTTCACTTTTTCCGCTGGGATCACCTACCATTCCTGTAGCGCCACCCACCAATGCAATGGGTTTGTGGCCGCATTTTTGTAAATGTATCAGCAAGATAATCGGCACCAAATTGCCAATGTGTAAACTATCGGCAGTAGGGTCAAATCCAATATACCCGGTGGTCATTTCTTTGTTCAATTGTTCATCTGTTCCAGGCATTATATCCTGTATCATTCCCCTCCAAGTCAGTTCTTCTATCAAGTTTTTCATGCGTTTATTTTAATACTTATGCAAATGTGGGTAGAAAAATTGAAAATAACTGCTATCGATTCTATTTTTACTGGCTTATTGCCCAACTTTTAGCTTTATCTAACGCTTATGAGTAAAAGCTTTTTTAAATAACTGTTGTGTATGGTTGATTGTAGATAGTACATTGCATTAAAACTTCCTCAGCCAAACCTACCAAGGAAATTTTAATAATCATTCCCTTTTTTTGGTATTGGCTTATTTACACTAGGTAAAGGGTTTTTATTTTTGTCAGCCTGCTGAGATGGAGGAGGAAGGATTGTTTTGCCTACTTTTTTTTCTTCTACCTTATTGGGCAATGGGCTGGTTGATATTTTGTTTTTTATCTTATTGTTTGAATCGGACTTGGGCTTTGAAAGTTGACTTTCAATTGGAATCTCTGATAATGGCTCATTGATGAAGTCAATCGCATCACCATTGCCCTGATCTTCAGATAAGCTATTACTATCGCCCTGGTTCACAATATTGGCAAATTGCTGGTCGGCATAAATAGGATTATTGGCCATCTCAGCAGGCTCCTGAAAATATAAATTTTTCCCATAAGGTAGCGTTCGATCTGCGTAAACCTTTTTCATAAAGTAACCCCATTTTGGTAGTGCCATTTCATTACCTCCACTAGTGCCTGAATAAATTCTGATGAAAGGATCATCACAACCTACCCAAGTGCCGGCAAGTAATTCGGGTGTATACCCCATAAACCATCCATCGGTATTATCGTTGGTGGTGCCTGTCTTTCCAGCTTTTTCTGCAGGGATATCATAATTATTTAAGGATCTTCCAGTGCCAATTTGAACTACTCCTTGCATTAGTTTTACCATGGTAAATGCATCTTGTTCACTGATCACCTGCTTGCTGTTAATCTGTGTAAAATTCTCCAGTACATTTCCGTTTTTATCTTCTAC
>CANIMM010000285.1 GCA_947468255.1 Chitinophagaceae bacterium
CAAATTGAATTTTTTGTAAATAAAAATCCTTCCTTACCTTATTGGTTCATCGGTATTGGTTTTGTATCAAGCATTGTAGCAGGGTTTTTTTCGGAGGATTTTACTTTTGTTTTTTATTTATTAGGTAGCTTTAAATTTATTGGACTATTTCTTTTAATAATAGGAGGTCATGAGTTAAAGATTTTGCCACTGATTGTAGTAATTAGTTCTATTGTTGGCTCTTCTTTGTTGAATGGCATGTTTCATGACTTGCTCATTTGGATCATATTTACTGGATGCATTTTTGCTATTAAATATAAATTTGATTTCAATTATAAAATAATAGCTTGTGGAGCATTTGTTTTCTTGGCCCTGATCATACAACTAATGAAATCTAGTTATCGTACTGCAACGGGTATAGGTAAAGAAGAAGCAGGGGTGGAAACCTTTTCAAAGTTATATGAAGAGGAAAATAATGATCAAGGTTTGTTTAGTTTTGAACGTTTGGCTCCTTCCACAGTTAGAATCAATCAGGGATTCATTATTACCAATATAATGTATACTGTTCCTTCCCAGGTTCCATTCTCCAATGGGGAAGAGATGTACCAGCTTTTTGAAGCGGGTGTATTACCTCGTTTTATGGCACCTAATAAATTAAAGGCAGGCGACAGGAGTATTTTTATGAAATATTCAGGCCTTAGAATCCGTTCCGGTACCTCTATGGGATTAAGTTCTTTGGGCGATGCTTATATTAATTATGGGCTTACTGGAGGTTGTATTTTTATGTTTTTATTAGGTGCATTTTACAATGCAATTTTATTGGTTTTTTATAAAAATAGCCAATATTTCCCTGTACTGATATTATTTACTTCTATTGTTTTTTATTACCCCATCCGCCCCGACTGTGAGTTACAAACCATTTTGGGGCATGTGCTCAAATCCTGTTTTTTAATATATTTAATGATTCAGTTTTTTAAAAATACATTCCGTTTTTCTTTATCACCTACTTATTGAAAACTGTTTTTATTTCAATTGATTGGTTTCATCCGGCTTATAAAGCAGGTGGACCTGTGCAATCCATCGCCAATTTAGTGGAGCAATATTGTCATGAACAGGTGAATTTTAAAATATTTTGTTCTAATACTGATTTCGACGGAATAGCTAACATCGGCGTTCCTTTTGATGAGTGGTATCAATATAATCAATATACACAGGTTTGGTATGCATCTAAAAAGACCCTTTCTATTGATTTAATCAAACATACCATCAACAATACTAACCCTGATCTCATTTTGATCATTGGTATTTTTTCCTGGTATTTTAATTTGGTTCCTTTATTGTTTTGCCATTCAAAAATGAAAGTAATTTCTGTAAGGGGCATGTTGCATCCAGGTGCCCTCTCACAGAAGTATTTTAAAAAACAACTATTCTTGTTTTTTTGTAGGTGCTTTAATTTTTCTTATCGTTATTATTTCCATGCAACGAATGTGATGGAAAAGAGTTTTATCCGTCAAGTATTTGGAAATCATTCTAGGGTTTATATTGCTGGAAATTTTCCTAGAGTATTTGCATTTCAGCCTGTTTATCAGAAAAGAGCCAACAGTTTAAAAATGGTTTCTATCGCTTTAATCAGTGCGATGAAAAATATTGAGCTAGTATTGGATGCATTACAGTATTGCACTCGACAGGTAAGTTATGATATTTATGGTTCCATTAAAGAGGAAAAATATTGGCAGAATTGTTTGGATAAAATCAAATCCTTACCTTCTAATATCGTGGTGAATTATCATGGGGGATTGAATCCTTTAAAGGTAGAAAATAGCCTTCAATTGTACGACTTGTTTATACTCCCCAGTAAAAGTGAGAATTTTGGCCATTCTATTTTTGAAGCGCTTTCAGCGGGTAAGCCAGTAATCACAAGCCATTTCACTCCATTCAATGACCTCAATAATCATTATGCTGGGTCCAATGTATCGGTTGATAATATATCTGAAATGACTAAGTCGATTAATTTTTTTGCAGCGATGCCTCAGGAGGAATTTGTTAAATGGAATATTGGAGCCCGACAATATGCTGCTACTCGAATCGATCAGCAAGCGCTTAACCATCAGTACGAACAACTGTTTTTCAATAATTCTCTTTTTAATGCTTGATTGATTTTAATTCTTTTATGCTTACAATCTTACCCAATCGTACTTTTAATAATTTCTTTGTTAAGTTTTTCTTTTCATTTTTTATATTATTTTTTGGTACAAAAATTATCATTGGCCTAACGGTGCCTGTTGGCTACTACAGTTCTTTTGTAGTTAATTACTTCAATTATCCAGCCATTTTGCGCCTTTTTATTTTTAAAGGTACAAGTGTATTAGTTTCCTTATTTGGTTTTGAAACCTTTTCTAAAGATTTGTATCATATTTCATTTTTGCAGGGTAGGGGGATTCATTTAGTTTATTCCTGTTTAGGGTACGGACTTTTAAGTTGCTGGATTTCATTTGTATTTGCAAATAATGGAAAATTTTTCTTCAAGTTAAAATGGTTATTATTGGGATGCTTTGTTATCTGGCTTTTGAATGTTTTCCGAATAACTTTTTTATTGTTTGCCCTCAATTTTCACTGGCCCGTTTTATTAAGGATTGACCAGCATTTGATTTTTAATACAATTGTTTATTTGGTCATTATTTGGATGATGAGCCTATTTCAACGATCTGTAATTGTTTTTCCTAATATTCAGTAGCTAGTTTCTAAACTCAATTATAAATTCATTATGATTATTATTGGTATCAATGCTTATCATGCAGACTCCTCTGCCGCCATTTTTGTAAATGGTAAATTGATCGCTGCAATTGAAGAAGAGCGGTTCACTCGAATTAAACATTGGGCAGGGTTTCCTATATTAGCTATTGAATTTTGTTTACAACAGGCTGGTATTGGTTTGGATAAGGTGGATTGTTTTGCTATCGGTAGAGATTCAAAAGCTAAATTGTTTAATAAACTTGGGTATTTACTTAAGAATCCTTTTAGTAGTATTGGTTTAATTACTGAACGATTTCAAAATGGCAGAAAGATATCTTCTATTGAAAAGGAATTATCTGATATGTCATCTTTGAATGAGTCTTTCTTTAAAGGAAAGGTGATTCAGGTAGAGCATCACCGGAGTCATATAGCTTCTGCTTTTTTTGCATCTCCATTTGATAAGGCAGCATGTCTGTCCGTCGATGGTTCGGGTGATTTTTCTACTACCATGTTGGGAATAGGTAATGGCAATGAAATTTCCATTCTGGATTCATTGGATTACCCTCATTCTTTAGGCATTTTTTATTCTGCTTTTACTCAACTACTGGGTTTTCCTCATTATGGGGATGAATATAAAGTGATGGGAATGGCACCCTATGGTAAAGCCATTTATTTGGATCAACTTGAAAAACTGGTTACATTAAAACCGAATGGATTGTTTGAATTAAATTCATCGTATTTCTGTTCTGGAGCAAAGGGTAATATTACTTATGACAGCAATCATCAACCTGTTTTAGCGAGAATGTATAGTGATAAAATGATTCAACAATTTGGTTTACCAAGAAGTTTGAATGGACCTTTAACACAACACCATAAAAATCTAGCGGCTTCTGTTCAAAAAATGACTGAAAAGGTTTTGTTTCATATTTTAAACCATCTTCATAAAAGAACTGGGCTTGATAATCTTTGTATGGCTGGAGGGGTTGCTCAAAATAGTGTAGCAAATGGAAAAATAACCAAGAGTACTCCTTTTAAAAATGTGTACATCCCCTCTGCTAGTCATGATGCTGGAATTTCTATTGGCGCAGCTTTATTTGTACAGCACCCAATTCTCAAAACAAAAAGACAGCCTACTATCCTGACTGCACATACGGGTACTTGTTATACTAATGAAGCTATTATTAAATTGTTGACAGAAAAGGGTATTTGCTTTTCTCATTTTGAAGATGAGTTAATTTTTGATAAGGTTACCGATTGTATGATAAATGGTGGTGTGGTAGGTTGGTTTTCTGGTCGATCTGAATTTGGTCCTAGAGCATTGGGAGGCCGTTCTATTATAGCTGATCCTCGAAGAAAGGATGCTAAGGAGCTATTGAATCAAAAGATTAAGCGTAGAGAAGGCTTTCGACCTTTTGCCCCTTCCATATTAAAGGAGTATGTAA
>CANIMM010000286.1 GCA_947468255.1 Chitinophagaceae bacterium
CAAATCATAGATGAAAATTGGCTAACTGCTAGAGGCGCTATTGGCTTTTGGCCTGCCCAAAAAACAGCACCCGATACCGTTACAGTACAAACAGAAAAAGGAACTATTCAGCTAGAATTTTTACGGCAGCAAATAAAGAAAGCTGCCGGTCAACCGAATTTATCATTGGCCGATTTTATCAATACAAGTTCATCGCAAAAGACTGACTATATCGGTGCATTTTCTGTAACGATCGAAGGCATTGAACCGCATATAAAAAGATTTGAAGCTCAACTAGATGACTATAATAAAATCATCTTGCAAGCCTTGGCCGACAGGCTGGCGGAGGCTTTTGCTGAATTGCTACATCAAAAAACAAGACTCGACTATTGGGGTTATGCTACCGATGAGCACTTAACCCATGAACAATTGATCAAAGAAGAATACCTAGGCATTCGCCCAGCTCCGGGCTACCCTGCCTGTCCAGATCATACTGAAAAATATAAACTATTTGATCTGTTGGGTGGCGAAACCGCAACTGGAATTCATTTAACTGAATCACTTGCAATGTATCCGGCCTCAAGCGTTTGCGGATGGTATTTTGCAAATCCCGCTAGTAAATATTTTGGGGTAGGGAAAATAAATGAAGACCAACTGAAAGATTATGCCCAAAGAAAAGCGATGCCGCTGGCAGAAGCCAGAAAATGGTTAAGTCCAATTTTGGAATAATAGAACGACTCCTACAAATTGCCATTGTTTGCTCCAGCGAAACTATCCTAACCTAGAAAATACTGGCTTTGCATGAGCGAGTGGTTGGGCTATTAGCCAATAAATAATAATATAAAAGCGAATTCTTTTAGCTTATTTTTGTGGGAGCAAAATAAACCCATCAAAAATTGAAAAAACAGCTAAAAGCCCTTTCTATCCTACTCATTGTGCTGTTGCTTCATTTCATTGCCTTTGCACAAAACAATAAAAAAGAAAGAACTAGAGAATTCTATTTTTCATGGGGGTACAATAAGGAGTGGTATACAAACAGTAATGTAAAAATCAGCCAGCCCGGGTTAGGTAATGAGTATAATTTTGTTGGTATTAAAGGACATGATCACCCTGGATGGGATGAGGGCCTTTTTAAAATTCCCCTTTCAATTCCACAATACAACTACCGCTTTGGTCTCTTCGTAAATAAGAAAAAAGGGATCGCATTCGAAATAAATTTTGATCATACCAAATACATATTTGCAGATCAGTCTGCAAGAATAAAAGGCGCCATCAATAACAGAGCAGTTGACAGTATCGTCCACTTTTCAGCAGCCAATGGATTTCACTATTATCTCAATAACGGCGCCAATTTTTTACTATTTAATATCGTAAAACGCTGGCAATGGTATGCATCCAACAATAAGCACATTAAAATAGATTTTTTGGGTAAAGCCGGCATTGGGCCAGTTATCCCACATGTTGAAAATGCATTTTTTGGTCAAGCAAACCAGCCGGGATTTCAATTGGGTGGATGGAATATAGGTATTGAAACTGCCATTCGGACCACCTTTTTTAACTATGTATTTCTAGAATATTCCAACAAGTTGGACTATGCCCGATATTCCAATTTAAAAGTATTTGAAGGCAGGGCCAAACATGCTTTTGGCACTTATGAAATGGTTGCAAGTCTGGGCTTTAGTTTTCCGGTAGGTGCCAGGGAAAAGAATTAAATTGTATCCTTAAAAAATATTTTATCATGCGAATCATATCCTACAATGTAAACGGCCTGCGCGCTGCATTTAAAAAAGGGTTTATTGACTGGTTGAAAACAAATCCTGCAGACATTATCTGCCTGCAAGAAACCAAAGCCACCAAAGATGATATCGATATCAAACAGCTAGATGCCTTAGGATTTCACCACCATTGGTTTAGCGCGAACAAAAAAGGGTACAGCGGTGTGGCGGTATTTTCAAAAATAAAACCCGATCAGGTAATAACTGGCAATGGCCACAAGGAAAGTGATGATGAGGGAAGGGTAATACAACTCGATTTTGGCGATATTCGGCTAATCAATGCCTACTTTCCCTCTGGTACCAGCGGTGAGCTAAGACAGCAATTTAAATACACCTGGTTGGATGAATTACAGATCTGGCTAGACAAATTAAAGAAAAAGCAGCCTAAAATAATTTTGTGTGGGGATTACAACATAGCACATGAAGCCATTGACATCCATGACCCCAAGGGAAATAAAAATAGCAGTGGTTTTTTACCCCAGGAAAGAGAATGGATGACCCAATTTTTATCCAGCGGATGGATTGACACTTTCCGTGTATTTCATAAAGAGCCACACCGTTATAGTTGGTGGAGTCAGCGTTTCCCTACTGTGCGCGAAAACAACAAAGGCTGGCGCATTGATTACATCACCGTGACAGCTGCTTTAAAAGATCAATTGGTGGATGCAGATATTTACCCAGATGTAAAGCACAGTGACCACTGCCCGGTTTTTTTAGAACTAAAATCCTGATTACAGTTTTACGGCTTCATGGCTAACCAATAGAATAATGATGATAGCAACTTTAATTTTATTCAAATGATCATTTATAACGTTACGATTAAAATACAATCTGCCATATTGCAGCAATGGCTGATTTGGCTTAAAGAAGAGCATATTCCTGAGATTCTAAACACGGGCTGTTTTACACAATCCAATATTTTGCAATTACTGGAAACAGATGATTCGGAAGGTCCTACCTATGCATTACAATTCCATGCAGAAAGCAAAGCTCAATATTACAGATACATAGAGTTATTTTCAGCAGAATTACGAAAAAAGTCGTACGAGAAATGGGGGGATCAATTCATCGCTTTTAGGTCCGTAATGCAGGTTGTTAACTAAATGTGCAAAATTAAATAAAGCCCTTTTGTTCAATCAAAATCCTCCTTATATTAGCAGCAAATCCGCGTAGGCACTGAATTTGCCGCCAATATTCTCTGAAACGCTTTACAGTAAAGGGTTTCAGATTCCCAAGACCTGTTCTTAGCTGGCTTGTAAAAATGCCCTTTCAAAGGTAAAACCTTTAAGCTGGGGACTTACAGCGATTTTTTTTATTTTAAAAAGAAGAAAAATAAATTGTTACAATTAAAAACCGTCTATATTTGTTGAAGTAAACTTTTAAAAACTAAATTATGAACAAAGCAGAATTAATCGCAAAAATTTCTGATGATGCTGGCATCACCAAAACACAAGCAAATGCAACCTTAGATTCATTTGTACAAGCAGTTACAAAAACATTAAAAGGTAATGGTAAAGTTACTTTAGTTGGTTTTGGTACTTTCTCTGTGTCTAAGAGAGCAGCCCGCAATGGCCGTAATCCACAAACTGGAGCAGTTATTAAAATTAAAGCTAAAAAAGTAGCTAAATTTAAAGCTGGTAAAGAATTGTCTTCAAAAATCTAATGATTCGCCAACTACATTAAAAAAGCAAGACGAATAAACAAGTCTTGCTTTTTTTTCTTATTTCACTTCATTAAAATAAATATACCAGCATGGGACGCGGAGATATCAAAACAAAAAAAGGTAAAATTACAAAAGGGTCTTTTGGAAAATCTAGACCAGCAAAGCCAGCTAAGAAATCAGTAGCAGCAAAGAAAGCTGAATAATATTATTTGTTGATAAGTTGGCAGGGGTAACTCTATCAACTTATCAACTTACTACTTTTACCAGAACTGCTATTCAATTCTATATTATTATAGAAAAGGAGGGCCTCCCATCAAAACCTCTTTGATGTAGTGAAAAGATAGAGAGTCAATAAGACTAATTCCGTCAAAAAAAATTCACCATTCACCATTCTGCTGCCTTTGTTGGTCTTATTGACCAACAACCGAAGTTTACAGCACATTTACTCATTGCTGAAACTATACTATTTCAACGCTTCGCATGTTAGTCAAAAGACCAACATGGGCTTTAAAAAAACCACCAGATCAAATTCGCCATTCACCATTCACCATTTCACCTGTTCTTTATTCTTGCACCAGCGGTGCAATCTATTGGCAGAATGATTCATAATGAAAATTACCCCAGCGGGGTAACCCATTTGGATGTGCATTGGAAATATAATTGCAAGGGATCGGTAGAATAGGTTGCTCCTATGGAGCAAATATTAATTTTGTTGGTGGCTATCAATAGGCTGCTCC
>CANIMM010000287.1 GCA_947468255.1 Chitinophagaceae bacterium
GGATGACAATTTAAAAAACTAATGATATGCCCAACTCAAAAAAAATGGATCGTAGAAATTTTGTAAAAAAATCTTTTACAGCGGGAGCCGGCGCTAGTGTTGCTATTTCTGGCTTTCCAACAATTGTGCCCGCATCCGTTTTCGGAAAAAATGCGCCCAGTAATAAAATAAATATTGGCGCTATTGGCGTAGGAAGAATTTCAAGAGAACATGATATGGCGGAAACATTGAAATATGACCGCGCTAGAATTATGGCTGTTTGTGATCTAGACAGCAAACGGTTGGCGGATGGAAAAAAATATGTAAATGATTATTATACAAAAAAGTCAGGAGCTCCCTACGATGGTGTAACAATGTATGATGACCACCGAGCGTTGTTATTGAATAAGGACATTGATGCAGTATTGATTAGCACTCCCGACCATTCTCATGCCTATTTAGGCATACATGCGGTGGAAGCGGGAAAGGATGTGTATTTGCAAAAGCCAGCATCGCTAACTATTGCAGAAGGAAGAGCATTGAGTAATGCAGTGCATCGTACGGGAAGGATTTTGCAAATTGGAAGTCAGCAGCGTTCATCAGTGCAGTTTAGGTATGCTGCAGAACTGGTGCGCAATGGAAGGATTGGTGAACTGAAGAAAGTATATGTTGGATTGCCGGGTGACCCAAGTGGAGATGTAGAACCTGTAATGCCCATACCTAACAACTTAAACTACGATGCTTGGCTAGGATCTACTCCCTACATTGCGTATACAGAAAAGGGAGTGCATCCGCAAAATGATTATGGCCGTCCGGGCTGGTTGCGTTGCGAACAATTTGGTGCTGGAATGATCACTGGTTGGGGTGCTCATCATGTGGATAGTGCGCATTGGGGAATGGATACCGAGTATACCGGGCCGGTTGAAATATCGGGACATGCTGATTTTCCCAAAACCGGTTTATGGAATGTGCATGGATTGTTTCAAACGGAGGGGGTGTATGCCAATGGGGTTAAAATGATTATTAGCAATGAAATTCCCAATGGAATTAAATTTGAGGGAACAGAGGGATGGATTTTTGTAAGCAGGGGTAATTACAGGGCCAGCGCAAGTGATCCAGTTCAAAATACAGAGAATGCAAAATCCTTGACTGCCAGCAACGAAAAAATCATCGGTTCTGTGATAGGAGAAAATGAAATTCATTTGTATAAAAGTGAGGAACAGCATGGCAACTGGCTAGATTGTATCCAAAGTAGGTTACAACCTATTTCTCCTGTAGAGGTGGGGCATCGCTCCTGTTCTACTTGTCTGCTGCATCATATTGCCATGAAGGTTAAACGAAAAATTTATTGGGATCCAATGAATGAACGATTCATCAATGATGACGAGGCGAACAGCATGCTCAACAGGCCTCATCGTTTTCCTTATGAAATGAAGGGGCTTGATTAGGCAATTCATTTTGGATCTCCATCAATTTTACTGGAAATTTATTATTTATTTTTGCATAACATTTTACTCATTATTAAAAAAACTGAAGGATGTCTCAAACCAATTCCGACCGTAGAAAATTCATAAAAAACACGACCGCCTTGTCCGGCATGCTTTTGTTTGGAGGCATGTCAAATAAAATAAAGGCAGCAACTATTGCTGTACCAGCTCCCATGAAAGTTTATCCCAATCGAATCAAATTCGCAGTGATCAATATCAATCACAGTCATATTTATTCTATGACGGAGGCTATCAAAAGGGGCGGTGGCGAATTAGTGGCTTTATATGCCAAAGAACCTGAATTGGTTGCTGACTATCTTAAAAAATTTCCAGAAGCCAAGCTTGTAAAAAGTGAAAATGAAATTTTGGATGATCCCTCTATTCAATTGGTGTTAAGCTCAGGTATACCAGATGAGCGTGCTCCACTGGGTATAAGGGTGATGCAGCATGGGAAGGATTATTTAACTGACAAGCCGGGTGCTATTAGTTTGGCACAACTTGCTGAGGTGAAAAAAGTTCAGAAGGAAACCAAGCGAATTTATTCCATCCTATATAGTGAGCGTTTTGAAAATAAGGCAACTATTAAGGCCAGTGAATTGGTCAAATCTGGCGTCATTGGCAATGTAATTCAAACGGTTAACCTTGCACCCCATCGGATTAACAATGGAAAAAGACCCGATTGGTTTTATGACAAAAAAAGATTTGGCGGAATATTGACTGATATCGGGGCTCACCAGTTTGACCAGTTTTTGCATTTTACGGGTACCACGGAAGCAGAAATTTTAATGTCGCAGACCGGGAATGTCCATTATCCGCAGTATCCAAATTTTGAGGACTTTGGAGATGTGATGCTAAAAGGCAATGGCGGCACTGGTTATATTCGGGTAGATTGGTTTACCCCCGACGGATTGGATACCTGGGGAGATGGCAGGTTAACTATTTTAGGAACTGATGGCTATATTGAAGTGCGTAAAAATACAGATATTGCCTCGGGGAATAAGGGCGGCAACCAATTATATATGGCCAATAAAAAAGAGATGTTGCATATTGATTGCAATAATCAAGAGCTTCCTTTTGGTCGTTTGTTTATTGACGATGTACTTAACCGAACGGATACAGCTATGACACAGGCCCATTGTTTTTTAGCGACCCAATTGGCATTAACCGCACAAAAATTGGCAAAGCCCCTGGTGTTGAAAAAATAAGGGGCTTTAGCAACATTGGCTTTGCCCAACTATTGGCTACCTTCTGTTTTGCTAGGTACCAGAAAGAGTTTGCTCATCGATCTCTTTTATCACCCAATGGGGGCAGATAAAAATGACAAGGTATTGTGGACTAGTAGTTTCTAATATGGATACAATTTATAATTAGGGGTAGAGAAATGGGGCATTTGCGAAGCAAGCGAAAAAACAGACAAAGAAAAATTGAGCTTTTTGTCGCTAATTGAATTTTAATCATTAGATTTAATTATTGAATCTGTTACATTTCCAACTGAATTCAGCATTTTAAATTGGTCAACTTATTTTAATTCAACAAACACAATCAAATGAAAAAAATCATCGCTTTACTCGTTTTAATCACAATCGGATTTACGTTCAATGCCTCGGCTCAGAAGGAAGAAATCAACTCGGTTCATCTTTTTGACTTGGATGGACAGCTTGAACCAAGATACCTTGCGTATATCAAAAAACTAAATGCAGTAATAAAGCAAATTGGGTACCCAAAAAATTATTATTCTGTTTTTAAAGTAAAAGCTGATGACAATGCTGATAAATACAGATATTGTGAAATCGGTCATTGGACTAATGAGGCAGACTATAAAGCCATCCATCAAAATGCAAAATTTTTAGCTCAAAAAGAAGAAGAGAAGAAAAGTGCTGTTTACATCAATGAACAATTGTATCGTCGATACTATTCTGTTGGCCAATAATTAACTGAATGCTTAATGCGCTATTCCGATAATAAGGGAGTAGCAGATTTTTAGTACTAGCAAAACCCTTTGCTTTGCTCAGTAGCAATTTGATAGCGATATTCAAAATAGATGAACACTAAAATCCGGCAATCAATAGGTTGCCGGATTTTATTTTTGTGGTATTCTGCAGTTCTAACCCCTATTAATCCTTTTCATTTCTTGAAACGTGTTTTGAATGAGAGAGATTTTGTGTGAAGGGGGGGGGGGGGGGTAAATATAAAATTTTATTTTTTTTAAATAGGGGGAAAGTTTATTGGTATCATTGAAGGAAATAATGCTATCGAATCGATTTTTTTCAATATGATAATACGTCTCAACATAGTAATTTTTCATTTGAAAAAGTTTGACTATGTAAACCCCTTTTATAATGTAATCAAGAAAAATTCCATTTGATAAAATTTCAATTAATCTCAGGGAGTTTGACAGCTCCAAAAAATCACTTTGTTTCATAAGTTTACAATTTTAATTATGAATGAGGAGTTCATAGGATATTGGCTATTTAAAATGATATAAACTGTACAGTAAATGGGTATCGAATACAAATCAATTAAAAATGATACTGTTGGAAAAGATATTTGAATTTATTTTTTCTCGTCAGGTTAACAAATAGAAAAAGAGGGGGGGGGGGGGGGTAATAGTTATATTAAAAAATAAAATAATTTATAAACTTTTATTTTTAA
>CANIMM010000288.1 GCA_947468255.1 Chitinophagaceae bacterium
AAATGTACTGTCCTTAACCATTGGTGGTGTGAAGGCTTACAACATGGATAGTTTGTACAGTAGGTCTGCCAGTGATCAAAAGTTCAAAATATTCATTGGATTTAAAAACACCGTCTGCACCAATTTATGTGTTTGGACAGATGGATACATGGATGATGTAAAAGTGAAAAATGTAGGACAGCTAAAATCTGCCATTAACATGCTATTAGAGAGCTACAATTATCACCAACATTTAAACAGTCTGAGTAGACTAGTGGATTACAGCATAACAGAACAGCAGTTTGCTCATTTAGTTGGCAGATGCAGAATGTACAACCATCTACCAAATGCTGTAAAGGAATCTATTAGTCCTATTCTGTTTGGTGATCAGCAAATGAACATGGTGGTAAAAGATTTTTACAAGGACAACAGTTTCTGTAGAGATGTAAAAGGCAATATCAACCTCTGGAAGCTCTACAATCTATTCACTGGAACTAATAAGAGCAGCTATATTGATTCATTTCTAGACAGAAGTGTAAATGCATTTGCATTCATTGAGCAGGTAAGGGAGAATTTAGAAGGAAGAAGCAACAGCTGGTATTTAAATTAATAAACATCAAAATCTAAAACATGGACCCACCAAAAATTAATTACGTAGACCCCAAAAGTATAATGGTCATCAATCCCACAGGTAAAATAAGACAGCTATTTGTTCCATTTAAAGTTCAAGTGTTAGAAGACACAGACATTTTAAAGAAAAACAGCTGGGTGATAGTGGAAGAAGTGCAACCTCACAAGGAGTACAAAATGCTGTATAGGATAACAAAACACTGGTGGTCTTATGACCTGTTTAAAATAGCAGCTACGTTTTAAAAACATATTCCCTGTCATACTATTTGATGGGGATTATTATTTCATCTAGTCCCTCATCATTTATAAATGGTGGGGGATTTTTAATTTAACCAATATGAAACAAACAAAAGAACGTGTAGCTGAAATACAAGTGAGCTACCGACCAGCTATTAGTAATAAGCCTGTAATAATAAGTGCCTTGGATGCATTTGTCGAAATTGTGGAATTCTTCCCACCTGATACCATTGCTTTACAGGAGAAATTTGTGGTGATGTATTTAAACCGCTGTAACAGGGTGCTCGGTGTTTATCCCCTATCAATAGGAGGTATCACTGGAACAATGGTAGACATAAGACTGATATTATCTGTAGCTTTAAAAGTGGCTGCTACTGGAATCATTTTAGCGCATAACCATCCCAGTGGTAATCTTCAACCATCATCTGCTGATAAAGATTTAACTGGAAAGATTAAAGACGCATGTAAATATTTTGATATATCATTGTTTGATCACCTCATAATAGCTCCAGATAGGAAATATTTCAGTTTTGCTGATGAAGGGGAGTTATAACGTTGATGTGTAAGTACTCGGAAATATACCATTTGAGTTATAAGTGGATGCTATATTAATCCTACCTTTAAAATATCCTGGCTCTGATCAGAGCCATTAGTTACCCAAACCCAAACCCAAAATGAAAAAAATTAACTTCGAAATAGTCTTTAAGATTATCGTACTGATTCAATTGACTCTAATACTACTAATTAGTCTTTTCCGTGATTCTTCTAATAATTCTCAAGTAGCTGTTGAGCCTAATGAAATTGGCAGATATAAAGAAATCAAAACAAAAACGGTTTTACCCGATGGAAAAGGAGAACAAGAATATATTCGTATTCTTGACACAGAAACAGGCAAATACGTCAATCCCCGTTAAAATAATGAACAAAGAAAATTTTGATAAAAATAGCAAAAGAGTTCCTCCTTATTTGGATCCTGAGTTATCTCAGGAAACAGATTCACCAATGAGTAGTTCTAGGGAACTTCGAAAACTAAAAACTGAAATTATAAAAGAGTTTGGGGAACTAAAAGAACAGAGTATTAAAGATAACATGGAAGAAAAAATTTTAATTTTAAAAAATAGCGATATGAAAATAATTAAAATTGGTCTTAGCATTTTATTTTTAGTTTGTTTATTAGATATGCCTTTCGGCTACTTTCAGCTTGTAAGGTTTCTTGGAATGATTGGTTTTGCGATATTAGCTTACAATAACTCCCAAAAAAATCAGCCTTGGTTTGTTGTATGGGCAAGCTCTGCTATTTTGATTAACCCTTTTTTAAAAATTGCATTAGGTAGAGAGATTTGGAATATAGTAGATTTAATTTGGGTTGTGTTACTAATTGTCAGCATTTTTATTAATAAAAAGTATGTGGAATAAGATTAAACAAAAAAGTTCATTTTATTTATACGGGGTGTATTTTATTTTAGGTATTGGATTTTTATTATATATTCCTATACGATGTGGTATGGGAATTATTGATGAAATTCAAAATCCACCGAGTGAAATTTATGCGGAAAATCAAACTTTTGATAAGTGGAGGTCATTTTGTATTGATGGCGAAAGTGAAAACGGATGTAAAATCAATGGCTATAGGTTAAAAACGAAATCTAAGCTTGGTCCAATGAAAAAAGTTCCTGTAGATGTAATTTCTGTCATTGAAGTAGATGAGAATTATGAGGAATTATCAATTACTTTAAAAGATTGGAAAACAGGAGAAATAATACAACCGTATCCCCAAGAAAACGAAAAGTGGTATGAGTTTAACAAAAAGTATGACTCGTTTGAGACTACAGGGACGTTGTTTGATGAAGATGGAAATGATATAATAAGTTATGAAGTGACTTTAATGCGAAATAAAATTATTATTACTAAAGCAAGCTGTGATTCAAGAGGCTATGAGGAAAATAGTAATAAGATAATGGGAGGCTGTTTCTTTTTAGAGGATTATAAAAAAAATAGAAACGAATTGTACTCGATCGAGATAGTATTAAAGGACAATAGAAAAGCATTAATAAATTTATAATTATGAAAAATATATTCTTTTATGTGTTGTTTTTGATTTGCATATCAGCTTTTTTCTTAGGTGTATATGTAATTTTTGAAGGAGGAGATGCAGTTATAGCAGGGATTGGACTTTTAGTGACAAGTATTTTCTTTAGCTTCATACTTTGGAAAAACAATTTTTTTACAAAATCTAAATCATAGGCACTCCTTCTTCTGTTTTAAGAATAGTAATATTATGAACATAAATTACAAACAATGAAAAAGATTATAACATTAATTATTTTTTTGTTTATTTCAATATTATCCATAAATGCACAATGTGGTATTGGATATTATTACGACTTTAAAAATGTTACTGATCTAGAGAAAAGAGACCTAAAGGGTAAAATTGAGATTGTAGAATTCTCCCATTATGAAGTAAATAATAGTTTTGGTGAAATTTCAAAGGGTGAAAAAAAATGCAAACAATTAGTATTATTTAATATGGATGGAACAGTAAATAAAATAATAAAATACGACTCGAAAGGAGAAATAGAAAATATAGATATTCACGAATTTGAAAATAGTCAAATAAGGTTAATTAGTCATTTTGATAACAAGGGTATCCTAATTTCAAAAACTGCATTTATTAATGAGGGTAAAGATATAAGAGAACAATTGTTTTTGGCTGACGGCAATCTAAATGACCAGTATTTTATAAGAAGTTATGATTTAAATGGAAACATGGTTAAAGTAACATGGAAATATCATGAAGAACCAAGAAAATCTGACGTAACTCAATACTATTATGACAAAAATAATAGACCTATAAAATATATAAGAGATGGGAATGATATTTTTATAATTAGTTATAAAGACAATTATTCAAAAATTCCACTAAAAATGGAAAGATTTGACCCTAAAACTAAAAAAAACAAGATAGATAGAAGTTATGAATGTAATTCTCAAGGTAGTATAATAAAAAGATACGATGATGGTGAACTTTCAAGTATATATGAATATGTTTATGATGATAAAGGTAATTGGATTAAGCAGATAGTATTCAAAACTGAGGCCAAAATTCCATATGAAATAATTGAAAGAAAAATAAATTATTTTGAATAAAAATATTACCTAACAAGGGGTTTGTGTCAGACGTGCTATCTAAGAAATTTAACCTAATCAGTTTCAACCTCAAATTTTAATAATATACAACCACCCT
>CANIMM010000289.1 GCA_947468255.1 Chitinophagaceae bacterium
AGGATCTTTTTAAAATAAGCTATTTAATTTTTATTTTGAAAGTTCGTTGCTGCTTGGCATTTCCAAATTGATAATTCATCCCAGTTCATATATTTAGTGCTTAGCCGATGCGATCATTTCCTGAAATGGCCCATACTTATGTTGTAGTTCACTAAATGAATCAGCATAGGGTCCAAATGGATAATCAATTGGCTTTTTTGAAATAGAAGGCCAATCCATGGATTGATTCATATGTGGCCTGGGCATACTATTAATAAATGCGGCAACATCCCAACAGGCTTCATTTGTTAATGCAGGGCTTGCATGTGAGGTTTTTAAAAAAGGCATATTGTTTTTAATATAGCCGGCTAAATTGCTAATTCGGTATAAGCCTGCACCATCATTGTAACTATTTTCGCCCCAAACCGGCGGATAAGCATATTCCTTTTTGGTAGCAAGCATTTGCCCTTGACCATTATTACCATGACAGATTTGACATGTAGCAATATAAATAGCACGGCCCTTTTTTGGATCGGCTGCTCTGTTTAAATAAGCTATTTTTTCAATGCCAGCACCGATTGGTTTTTCTCCTTTTTTTACATCTTTTCCCAACCACTGAATGTATGCGAAGATGGCAATGAACTCCTTGCTATTACTGTCAATTGCCATTCCATTTAAACTGCGCTGCATACAATCAGATACCCTTTTATAGATAGTTTCTATACTGCCACTTCTATCCCGGTATTTTGGGTAGGTTGAATATACTGCACCGTAATTATTACCCCAGGGTTGATTGCCAGCATTTAAATGACAATTCTGACAGTTCATGCCATTGGTTATTTTTGACAGAATCCCTTTTGGTCCAAAATATTTTGAAGTATGTGCTATGAGATCATGGCCATACAAAATGGAAGCTCTTTCATTTCCTTTGATTGAAGGGTCGGTATTCAGGTCTGGTCCTATCCATGCTTTTTGTTGAACTGGAGCTGGGCTATTGGTTATTGAGGGCTCTTTAGAAATAAGTTGTTGGATGATGATTATTGCAGCTGCTATGCTAATGAGAACAATAATTAAACCAATCAACTTTTTCATAGTATAATATTAAAACATTATTGCCAATATGGAATGATGTTTGCATATCTTTCTTATATTTAATTATAAATTAAACGCTATGCCAACTAAAATTAAAAAAATTCTTTTATTACCTGTTTTGTTCTTTATTATGAATCAAGGGTTCGCTCAAGCAACCAAAGATGTTTGGGTTGTTAAAAGCGACACTGAAAACAAAATTCATAAAGTGGTTGTCCAATTAAATACTGCTGATACTGCTAGTTGGTCAGGTGTGATTGGCAATATTAAGAACATGCAAAAAGTTTGGCCTAAAAATTTATATGTTGAAGTGGTGGTCCACGGTAAGGCAATAGAGTTTCTTGTAAAAGACAAAACCTTTTTTACGAAAGACATTCAGTTACTTGCCACTCAAGGCATCAAATTTAGTGCATGTCAAAATACCATGCGCAAACATAATATCACGGAAGACATGCTAATAAAAGAAGCTGGCACTGTTCCTTCCGGAGTGGTAGAGGTGATTTTGAAACAAGAGGAAGGATGGAGTTACATAAAATCAGGCTTGTAATTCGATGTACATGTCCTTAAATTAATTCAGCCTTTCGGTGCTAGCGCGTTTCGTAGTTTACTAATAATTGCAGTGACTTTATAGTGCAGTCAACAGGTTTTTTCTAGGAAAAAAATGCTTCCCTTTATTGGAAATATTTTAATAATCCTACTGCAAGGATGCTACGTTAGCATAAAATGATTAGTTTTTAATGAAATCAAATTGTTGTTTTTGAAACCGATTTTCTTGAATTATTTTTGAGAGACTATGGAATGTTTCGTAAGGCACTTTAGCGATAAACATATTGACTACCCATGCCGGAATTCCGCCGCCAGGATTGATCTTCAAGGTATATTCAACTTGTATCTTATTTAATCCAATAGGAACTATTTCCCATGTTGCTTGCGAAAGTGGCATCCTTACTAAACCCGGCATTTCAGGCTTAATCTTATCAATTGAATTTGCATGAATGGTCATTTTTTTTGACAAAGTATCTTGCTGTATCAACATGTCAATAACCATATCTCTATTCATTGTTGGCCAAGGCATACTGACAATATTATAGTAGTAAATATGGTTGGCTGCCAATCGCTTAATAAGTATTGAAGTTTT
This sequence comes from Chitinophagaceae bacterium, assembly GCA_947468255.1. Classification (GTDB taxonomy): domain Bacteria; phylum Bacteroidota; class Bacteroidia; order Chitinophagales; family Chitinophagaceae; genus Ferruginibacter. The sequence continues at coordinate 2,207 of CANIMM010000289.1, forward strand.
GGTAGCTTCTACCCATTCTGGCTGTAATGCTGGTTGTAATAAAATGGCTGCCAAAGAACTTAAACTTCCATTTAATTTACAACTAACTTTTATCGCATTAAATTTTGAATCTTGCAACTTGCTAGTATATACTTTAATGCCATCTACGTCTTTTTTCAAATCCCATTCAGTTTGGGAATAACAAGTATTCATATAAAAAAAAACTAGTAAGAGCCACTTTATCTTGTAAATGATTGATCTCATGATGTTATTTGTATGTTTTATTTATTCTTCAGCTTCTTTTTTGAAATATAGTGACGCGTAATCAAATATCTTGTTAAAAATCTATTGGTGCTAAATTGTCTTCTCTAAAACCATTCTAATTGGTTAAAATGTCTTTTGGTTACTTTTTTGGCTATCCGTTTTATAGTTCATCCTTTGATATTTTACGAATTATAGTTTCAATATCCTTTTTCCTCTAATTTATCTTGTATTTACACTAGGTAGTAACGATGAAGAATTATTAAAGCTTATATTTGATTAACTAAAATTAGCTGTTGTCAAACCAATGTAGGCTTTCGGGGTAGCGCATTTCCTTGTTTAAAAATGGTGATACTTGCTACAATTTCAATGAATCTTATTTAGCTTAATTTCTATAAATTTAGATCGAGATAAAATGCTTTTTTCTAGTAACTAACTATAAAACCATGAAGATGATTTTTAATGCAAAAAAAGGGATAACCATTTTGTTGTTATGCTTGGCAGGCAATTTAGCCGCCCAAGTAAAACTACCGACTTATTTCAGTAATAACATGGTGCTTCAAAAAGGAATTGAACTTCCTGTTTGGGGATGGGCTTCGCCGGGTGAAAAAATAACCGTCTCAATTGACAAATCAACGGTGTCAACAAAAGCCAATAAAGATGGTAAATGGATGGTTAAACTACCTTCTATGAACTATGGCGGACCTTATCAATTAAATATTCAAGGAAAGACATCGCTTTCTTTCGAAAATGTAATGATTGGGGAAGTCTGGGTTTGTTCTGGACAATCGAACATGGAGTTTCATTTGATTACTTCCAAGAATGGGGCGGCAGAGGTTGCTGCATCAGACTATCCGAATATTCGACTTTTTACAGTAAAAAAACGCATTTCTGACAAGCAGCAAGATCAACTTCAGGAGGGGGAATGGTCGACATGTTCACCCGCTACAGCTGCCCATTTTTCAGCCATTGGCTATTTCTTCGGAAGAGCACTCAATCAAAAATTAAAAGTAGCCATTGGTCTTATCAATAGCTCATGGGGTGGAACGATTGCAGAAACTTGGATCAGCGAGCAGACGATTGGTCAAAATCCAGACTTTGTCAATCAGTTGGCTCAACTCAAAAAGGTTAACTTGGATGACTATGCTAAATCGGTTGAAAACGAGGTAAAACAAAGAGTGGGGGAAACGTCCACCGTGGATATGGGTATGAAAGATGGTCAAGCAATTTGGGCTGCACCTGAGTATAATGATGCTGCCTGGAAATCGATGGAACTACCAGGATATATTGAGTCAAATGGTCTTCAAGGTGTTGATGGAATTATATGGTTTCGTAAAGAAATCAACCTCACTGCTGATGAAGCAAGCCAACAATCAACCCTCTATCTTGCTAAAATAAATGACTCTGACAGCAGTTTTATAAATGGTACGCTGGTAGGTTCTACAAAACTGCAGGCTGAAAAACCTAGGGTGTATCCGATTAAAGCCGGAATTTTTAAAACAGGTAAGAATATCATTACTGTTAGGATAGAGGATATCGGAGGAATGGGCGGCATTTACGGGAATCCTACAACCTTGTACCTGCAAAATGGTGACAAATCTGTTTCATTGG
>CANIMM010000290.1 GCA_947468255.1 Chitinophagaceae bacterium
AATTGGACAAAACGTTGAGTTTTTCAAGGCCATTGGCTGCCTTTTCAATAAAAAATCCTCATCCGTATAAGGAAAACGTTCACAATCCGATGGGCGCACATCATAAATGGTGCAATAATTATCTTCCCCCAAAAATGAACAGGGGGCGGCCCTCATAACATAATCGCCATCTGCGTCTACCCGAAGGTAATTATTGATTAGGTCCCCGTCTTTCATCTTTAGAAACTTGGCAATACGCTTAATATCAGGCGTTTTAAACCTAGGGGAATATCCTTTACAGCAATTACCGCATTTAAGGCAATCTATCTTTTCAAATGCTTCCTCATTTAAATCGGGCAATGCTTTTAAAACTGTATTTTTATCTGCGCGGTGAAGATAGTTTTTATACAATTTTTGCCGCTCCCCCGATTTTTTTTCCCAGGCCCTTAAAAGTTCATCGCTCATAATTGTAAAATTTTACGGCTTTTTCAGCCAAAAAAGAAGTTTATTCCCCATTTTTCCACAAGTGCAAAGTAACGAACATATTAGCACCAAATCTTGTTGTGTTCATGTAATTTTGTGGCCCTTTCAATCCAAGGGGCTTAAAAGAAGAAGGAAAGGCGGCAGCCTTCCTTTTAAACTAACCAATTATTCAAAAAAAGTCCTTTTAACCTGCTGGATTTTAACAATAAAAAAATACTATGAATCTTTTCGAAAAACAACAGAATGAATTCTCCGGCAGACATATCGGACCCAACCAGGCTGAAGCAGCTGCCATGCTATTGGAAATAGGGGTTGACTCATTGGAAGCGCTTATTAGTAAAACCATCCCCGATGGCATTCGGATCAAGTCTGACCTGGATGTGCCGCACGCAATCAGTGAATTTGAGTACTTAAATGAATTAAAAAAAACAGCCGCAAAAAATAAAGTCTTTAAGAGTTTTATTGGCCAAGGCTATTATGATACCATCACCCCCAGCGTAATTCTCAGAAATGTTTTCGAAAATCCGGGTTGGTATACCGCCTACACCCCCTACCAAGCTGAAATTGCTCAAGGCCGATTGGAGAGCCTGCTGAATTACCAGACCATGGTAAGTGATTTAACAGATTTGCCTATTGCAAATGCAAGTCTGCTCGATGAAGGCACGGCGGCAGCGGAGGCAATGGCCATGTTATTCAATCATAAAAATAAAAACCACGACCAAATCACTGCGCCGAGATTTTTTGTGGATGAAAAAATATTTGCCCAAACAAAGGATGTGTTAATCACGCGGGCCGAGCCCATTGGCATTGAACTGGTATTTGGTGATTGTAACAAAGTGGTGCTAGATGAATTGTATTTTGGCGCTATTGTTCAATATCCCGATAGCAATGGAGCGGTAGTTGATTACCGGTCTTTTATTACTGCTGCGCATGCTGTTAATGCCATGGTAATAATGGCTACCGATCTATTATCGCTAACGCTGTTAACCCCTCCAGGAGAACTAGGTGCCGATGTTGCCATTGGGTCTTCACAAAGACTTGGGGTTCCGATGGGATTTGGAGGTCCACATGCCGCCTTTTTTGCAACCAAAGACGAGTTTAAACGTACCATCCCAGGTCGCATCATCGGTGTGAGTATAGATGCCCAAGGAAACCGTTGTCTGCGCATGGCATTGCAAACCAGGGAGCAGCATATTCGACGTGAAAAAGCTACTAGTAATATTTGTACTGCCCAAGCCCTTTTAAGCAATATGGCGGCGATGTATGTGATTTATCACGGTGCAGCGGGCATTACCAATATCGCTAAAAGGATTCACTTGCTCAGTAATCAATTGGCAAACGGACTTAGTGCCCTAGGTCTTCGACAATTGAATGGTAACTGGTTTGATACATTAAAAGTAACAGGTGCAAATGCATCCAAACTAAAAACAGTAGCCGAGCGACATGAAATGAATTTCAACTATTTTCCAGATGGAGCGGTGGGCATCAGTTTAGATGAAACTACTAGTAGCACTGATGTAAATCGAATCTTAGAAGTGTTTGCTGAAGCCCTCGGTAAAACTACTGCCACCCCATCTAATGAAATTACAGTAGCTGAATTCCCAACTGGTCTAAAAAGAAATAGCAGTTTTTTATTACATCCTGTTTTCAACTCGCACCATAGCGAAAGCCAAATGATGCGGTACATCAAATTTTTGGAAAACAAGGATTTAAGCCTCAATACTTCCATGATTAGCTTGGGCAGTTGCACCATGAAGTTGAATGCCGCTACCGAATTGATTCCAGTAAGCTGGCCGGAGTTTAGCAAACTGCATCCCTTTGCGCCTACTGACCAAACAATTGGTTTTCAACAGGTGATAAATGAATTGGAAAATTATTTAAGTGCCATCACGGGTTTTGCCGGCACTTCACTACAACCCAATAGTGGTGCTCAGGGAGAATATGCTGGCTTATTGACCATCCGTGCCTACCACGCCTCCAGAGGAGATCACCATCGCAATGTAGTGTTGATTCCAATATCTGCCCATGGCACCAACCCTGCCAGTGCAGTGATGGCTGGAATGAAAGTAATTGTTACCAAATGTGATGAGGCCGGTAATATTGATGTAGCTGATCTGAAAGAAAAAGCGGCAGAACATAAAAATGAACTATCCGCCCTAATGGTTACCTATCCATCCACCCACGGCGTTTTTGAAGAAAGTATCAAAGAAATCTGCGATATCATTCACCAATATGGCGGACAGGTTTATATGGACGGTGCCAATATGAATGCTCAGGTTGGACTAACTAGTCCGGGTATGATTGGAGCAGATGTATGTCATTTGAATTTACACAAAACATTTGCCATCCCCCATGGCGGCGGCGGACCGGGTGTTGGGCCAATTTGTGTGGCCAAACAATTGGTTCCCTTTTTGCCTGGCCACGTTAACTTGGATCAGTCGGCTACTCGCACACATGCAGTGAGTGCAGCCCCTTATGGTAGTGCGAGTATTTTATTGATTAGCTATGCTTACATCAAAATGCTGGGTGCAAAAGGTATTCGCAATGCAACCGAATATGCTATCCTGAATGCCAATTATATGAAAGCTAGACTGGAGAAATATTATAAAATTCTTTACGCTGGAAAAAATGGAACTGCCGCACACGAATTTATTGTTGACTTACGGCCTTTCAAAATCAGTGCAGGAGTAGAAGCAGAGGATGTAGCCAAGAGGCTGATGGACTATGGCTTCCATGCACCCACCCTTTCATTTCCGGTGGCCGGCACTTTGATGATTGAGCCAACAGAAAGTGAAGACAAGGCTGAACTAGACCGTTTTTGCGATGCGCTGATTGGTATTTTTAATGAAATTAAAGCAATTGAAGAAGGCGCTGTTGATAAAAAAGAAAATGTCTTAAAAAATGCACCGCACACACAACAAGTGATTTGCGCCGACGAATGGACAAAACCCTATACCCGTCAACAAGCTGCATTTCCATTACCATACGTAACTGGAAATAAATTTTGGCCTAGTGTGAGCAGGGTAAACAATACTTTTGGTGATCGTAACCTTATCTGTACCTGTGAACCGATAGAAAGCTATATGGAATCGGCTAATAGTTGATTGGATTGTTAGAAATAGCAGGATGCGTTTGGTGGGGACATCGATCGCAATTCATCATTGTAGTGCCTTCAAATAGTGGATATTTACCTTATTTGCAGGATACTAATTATCATTCATTTCATTATGCCGAATAAACAATTTCTTTTATACGGGGCAAATGGCTACACGGGCGTATTAATCGCAAAACTTGCTGCAGCCTATGGTCTTCAACCGATTCTTGCCGGCCGAAATGAAGAAGCAATTCGATCTTTGGCCACGGAATTACAATTGCCCTACAAAATAGTAGACCTAGCAGATACCAAAGCTTTGCATACCATTTTATCTGACTGCTCAGTGGTGCTTCATGCAGCGGGACCCTTTCAGATAACAGCAAGACCGATGATTGAAGCCTGTATTGCAACCCACACACATTATTTGGACATTACCGGCGAAATTCCCGTATTTGAAATGGCCAAACAATTCAATGAAGCAGCCATTCATGC
>CANIMM010000291.1 GCA_947468255.1 Chitinophagaceae bacterium
CAATTTGAGCCCTGAGTTAGTTGCGAAGAGAGGGATCGAACCTCTGACCTTCGGGTTATGAGCCCGACGAGCTACCGCTGCTCTACTTCGCGGTGCAAAACTAATCCTTTTTATGCTTACTGCCAAACAATTTCCTTTTTGATAATATTTTATAATTAAATAAGCTATAAAACATACTATACGTATTATTTTAAGTGGAAAGGTTGTATTAAAAATATTTGGATATAGAAAATAGTAACTATATAAATTAAACCACTTAGTTTTGCATTTCATAATTGTTCTTTTACATCGTCTGAATTTCCGGGGTGCTTCTTTTAGAGAGGCTGAGATAACACCCGTATAACCTGCTCAGGATAATACCTGCGAAGGGAGAAATGCAATTACCCAACTATCTAAATAATGGGTAAATTCTTGTACAATCAATTCTCTTCTCCGGATTTCAGTCTAAATTTTATTGAAATGAAACTGTTAATCAGCACTTTTTTTTGTGCAATGGCATTTGGCGCATTTGGTCAAAGTGAAACTAAGAAGAAAGACACCCTTTACCTTCAGCCCATTGAAGTAATTGCAATACGAGCTGGAGATAAGTCTCCTTTTACAAAAAACAATCTTACTAAAAAGCAAATTGAAATCAATAATTTAGGTAAGGATCTTCCTTACTTATTAAATCAAATACCCTCAGTCGTTATCAATTCGGATGCTGGTAATGGAGTTGGTTATACAGGGATCCGCATAAGAGGTACGGATGCCACAAGAATCAATGTTACCTTGAATGGCATTCCTTACAACGATGCTGAAAGTCAAGGAACATTTTTTGTAGATCTCCCAGATTTTTCTTCCTCGGCAAATAGCATACAAGTTCAAAGAGGTGTAGGTACAAGCAGTAATGGTGCGGGAGCTTTTGGAGCTAGTATCAATCTTTCAACCAATGAAATCAATGACACTTCTTATTTTGAATTGAATAATAGTTACGGATCTTATAACACCTTGAAAAATACTTTAAAATTCGGAAGCGGAATAATAGGAAAAAAATTCACCATTGATGGCAGACTCAGTAGAATTAGTAGTGATGGTTATGTTGATAGGGCATCTTCCAACCTAAAGTCATTTTATCTGAGCACCGCTTTTGTAGATGAGAAGCAATCACTTCGTTTAAATATTTTTTCAGGCAAAGAAAAAACCTATCAATCTTGGTATGGAATACCCGAAAGTATGCTAGAAAATAACCGACAATATAATTCAGCCGGACAAGATCAGCCAGGCAAACCGTATGACAATGAAACGGATAATTATACTCAAACCCATTACCAACTATTTTACAATAATAAAATCAACAATTATTGGAAAGCAAATATGGCAATTTTCCTTACTAAAGGTGCAGGTTATTATGAGCAGTATAAAGCGGGTGAAACATTTGCCAAATACGGACTACCCGATTACCAAGTTGGTAATGCTACAATTACCCAAACTGATTTGATTCGGCAATTATGGCTCGACAATAATTTTTATGGAAGTATATTTTCAATTCAATATCAAAAAAAAAATACCCATTTAACAATTGGAGGAAGTCTGAATCAATATGACGGAGTAAATTTCGGAGATATTACATGGGCTAAAGTACAGGCTGCAGTTCCTTCCAACTACAAATGGTACAATCATACTGCAACCAAAAAAGATCTTTCATTTTATACAAAATGGACCCAGCAAATCAATCAACATTGGCAAAGTTTTATTGACCTTCAATTCAGAAATGTCAATTATACTATCAACGGGTTTAGAGACAATCCCGACTTATTCATTAACAACAAGTATAATTTTTTAAATCCAAAAGCCGGCATAACCTATACTTATAATAGCTGGCAAGCCTTTGTATCCTATGCAATGGCTTCAAAAGAACCCAATCGAGATGATTTTGAGGCGGGAACTGCCTTACAGCCTAAGGCTGAAAAATTGCAGGATATTGAATTGGGTATAGAAAGAAAAAAGGGGGCTTTATCTTTTGGTGCCAACTTCTATTTTATGCAATATAAGGACCAACTGATACTCACTGGAAAGATCAATGATGTGGGGGCTTATACAAGAGTTAACATTCCAAAAAGTTACCGCGCAGGAATAGAACTACAATCTAAGCTGACAATTACAAAATGGGTAAATGTAGAGGCTAATATAGCCATGAGCGAAAATAAAGTCAAGGATTTTACTGAATACATAGATGATTATGACAATGGGGGGCAAATCACCCATTTATATAAAAAATCAGCCTTGTCATTTTCGCCTGCATTGGTTGCTGGAAGCAGTGTCAACTTTACTCCCTGTAAGAATGGGGAATTGAGTTTGATAAATAAATATGTCAGCAGGCAATATTTGGATAATACTGAAAATGTCAGCAGAAGCCTACATTCCTATTTTGTCCAGGATATCAGGTTAAGTTATCTAATACAAAGCAAGTTTCTAAAAGAGGTTCGGTTCATTCTTCAGCTCAACAATGTTTTTAATAAAAGGTATGAGGCAAATGGGTACACCTTTAGTTACGTATACGGAGGAATGACCACCGAAAATTTTTATTTCCCAATGGCTCCTGTAAATGGAATGATGGGTATTAATATACTATTTTAAATAAAAAGGCAACCATCGTTAGTATACTATGGTTGCCTTTTTAGTATTTTTAAAATTACAGAGAAAATTTCTCTCTCCAAAGGAGCATACCACCTGTTAAATTTTTAACATTGGAAAATCCTGCAGCCTCCAAAATTAAACAGGCCTGGCCACTTCTGTTTCCACTTCGGCAATAAACAATGATTTCATCGTTTTTCCACTCATCGATTTCGTCTAGTTGCATTGTTTGAATTTTACCAAGTGGCACCAATGTTCCTCCTATATTAAATTCAATATTTTCATGCGGCTCCCTAACATCTAGGATATGTAAGTTTTCACCTGCATTAATTCTTTCATTTAATTCTTCAATTGAGATGGTTATCATGGTGTAACTATTTATTGATTGTTTATAGTGAATCTACTGGCAACATTTTTACTGATGATATATATAAATCCATTAACTGACCTGAACGAATAAACAATGGCCTTTTTTCTTCATCCATTGGTTCAGGATTTTGTTTGTAAATATAGGCAGCAGCTGTGTCTACAATTATTCCATTGGCTACAACCCCTGCAATATTTACCCCTAGAAGTTCTAATTGTTGTTTTGCTTCTGCATAAGTAAGTCCGACTAAATCGGGCACCATTGATTCCTGGTCCATAAGACCACCTGCAATGATTAAAGATATTTTACTGCCCCACTGAACTTTAGAACCGGGTGATATCCTTAAACCCCTAAATTTTTGTTCCAATATGGTTCCTTTCATAAAGTCAGGTTTAAAAATAGTGTCTCCTAATTGCAAATGGTTCCTTTTTAAAAGCTCCATCGCAAAACTGAAACTCCTTCCCTCCAACAATGGCATCGTAACCATCGGAGGAATATACCGGTTTACAGTAAGAAATACAGTCCGGTTGATTTTAACAGTAGCATTTGAATCAGGTAATTGCTTGATAATGGTACCACGAGTAAGTGTATCCGTAAAAATCGAATCCTGAATAATAACATCAAAACCTTTGCTTTCCAATAAGTGAATGGATTGTTGGTAATCCTTACCAATTACTCCAGGAACAGTTAAGTATACTCCATGTTTGGTAATCCAACCTAGTAATTGAAGTACTAAAAAAATAAGTAAAATCGCTAAAGTAACTGCGGCTAAAATATTAACCCAAATTGATTTATCGGTAATGAATTTGAACACAGTATAAGTTTAAAGTTGTATTTCTAGTCTTTATATTAGATTAATCATTTTCCACATCATACAAAAAAGCATCATACATTAAATAAAACATTCTTCAAGTAAGGCAGAATAAAATTCTTGCAAGGACCATCCCATTGCTTTAATTTGTTGTGGAATGATACTTGCTTCACTTTGCCCCGGCACCGTATTAATTTCTAACATATAGGGAAAGCCACTCGATGCATCATATATAAAATCAATCCTG
>CANIMM010000292.1 GCA_947468255.1 Chitinophagaceae bacterium
AATCCTAAGTATTATTCCAACCTGCTGCACAACACTGATTGGAATGATGATGGGGAAAATCATTCGTTCTGAGATAGCCGCTAATCTTAGGTTGAATTATATCATGGTTATTGGAGTTGCCCTATCCATACTTGGTTATTTTATCGGGTTGGCATTTCCAGTAAATGAAAATATTTGGTCAAGTAGTTTTGTATTGGTCACCGCAGGTTTCGCCTGCTTGATTTTTGCTTCGATGTACTTTTTTTTCGATGTATTGACTTATAGCAAATATGCTACAATAGGAGTTGTATTTGGGATGAATGCCATTACTGCCTATGTATTAGGAGATCTTTTAGCATTAGTTTTTTATAACCTGAATATTGGAGACACTACGCTCAATTTGCATTTCTTCAACCACTTCAGTCAATTGGGTGTACTGCCCGAATTGATTTCATGGATCTATGCATTGCTATTTGTTAGCATTGTATCGATCCCTTGTTGGATACTTTATAAAAAGAAAATATTCTTAAAAGTGTAACTACTTTATGAATTCTATCAATCCATTCAAAAACCACCTATTACTTGCTTTTATTTAACCAATTCATAAAAAGTCTTTGCTGCCTGCTGTTAATGTTAAGTATTAACCAATTGGCTATTAGCCAGCAGTATGTTTTCGCACAATTAAAAGGTGCCCCGCTTAATACAGATGGCTGGTCACTTAGTGGAAATGCGCAGGTAAACAATGTTATTGGAAATGGCAGTACTGAATTATTGCTTTGTACAAACAATACAAACAAAAGTGGCGCAGCTTTTTATTCTCAGCCAATTAATCTTTCTTTATGCAATAAGTGGAAAGCTGAGTTTGATTTTAGAATATATGATGGCAACGGCGCAGATGGGATGGCATTTTGTTTTTTAGATGTTCCCCCAACCGGTTATGTAAATGGGCAAGGCCTCGGCATACCTGCCACTGCCAACGGACTAAAAGTATGTTTTGATACCTGGAAAAACTGTAATGGCAGCAACAGTTACCAGAATATGCCGAAGATAGAAATTAGGTGGGGCGTGGGCTACGATGAATGTTGGAATTTACCCACCAGGGATAATCATGATGGGAGGCTTAGTGTCATTCGTTCGGCTGATTATACGCATGCCTTAATAACTTATGACAATGGCAACATTGGTGTTTACTTAAATGACAGTTTGTTTTTAACCGGATTTCAACAATTTAATTTTACAGGATACCTTGGATTTACTGCCAGCACCGGAGGGAGTCGCGACAATCATTCCATAAAAAATGTAATGATTTATACTGAGATGCCTCCCTCATTTGCGGGCAACCCTGCAGGGATAAGTTTTTGTCCAAAGGACAGTGTACAGCTTGGTGGTCCGGCTAACCCAGATTATATTTATAGTTGGTCTCCTTCTGCCGGCTTAAGTGATAGCACTGCTGCAGCACCATTTTTACATTTATCCAATACTTCAGGCAATTCACAGGAATATAATTATTTTGTAAAAACTGCTTTTAAAAATAATCCAGGCTGTACTTCAGAAGACAATGTGCCGATTAGCGTATACCCCAATCCAGTGATTCAATTTATATCCCCCGAAATTTGCTTACGGGATGCCATGGCACAATTTGCAGATAGTAGCTTTACAAATGAAACTAGTACATTGCCTTTTTTATACCAATGGAATTTTGGCGATCCGACAGCAAATTCCGGCAACCCAAACAGCTCAATTACACAAAATCCCAGTCACCGGTATAGTGCTAGTGGCAACTATACTGTTGGCCTCCAGGTAACCAATAGCAAGGGTTGCAGTGATCGCATTACAAAAATATTTACCGTTAATGGGGCAATCCCAGAGGCTGGTTTTACCATTACCAATCCCGCTGGTTTATGCAGCAATCAGCCGGTAGAAATTATTAACCAAAGTATCGTCGATTTTGGCAATATTACAAAACTGCAAATATTTTGGGGCGACACTGCCAACAAGAGTTATATTGATGAAAGCCCTTTGCTAGGTAAAAAATATACGCACCGATATCCTAATGGAGTTGCATCAGCAGCTGCTAATTATACCATCCGGCTAGTTGCCTTTTCTGGAATATCCTGCGAGCAGGAATTGAGCAAACAGGTAAATGTTCTTCCTGGCCCGATTCTACAGTTTACTCCATTGGCTCCTATTTGTGATAATGCAACAGCGCTTGACATTACAGCAGGTGTGCAAGTAAATAATTTAGCTGGCATATTTTCTTACTCAGGAAATGGAGTGACAGCCAATGGTCAGTTTAGTCCGCAGCGTGCCGGTGCTGATACGCAACGCATTTTATATACTTATACTGCTATTAATTCATGTAAAGATTCGGGTTATCAAAAAATCATCATTACCCCATCTCCATTGGTAAATGCAGGTCCTGATTTGGTAGTATTAAAAAATGAAACGGTGCAAATCAATGCCAGCGCCACAGGCAATACTTTACAATACAAATGGAATCCTTCCGCTTACTTAAATAGCGATGTATTATTGAATCCATTTTGTACACCAGCAGCCGACATGATGTATGAACTAACTGCTACCAGCATTGCAGGCTGCAGCAACAAGTCCAGCCTTGCCATCCGAATTTTACTAGACCCCATGATACCCTCGGCCTTTACTCCCAATGGAGATGGACTCAATGATTACTGGCGTATTAAAGACCTCCATTATTTCACCAACTGCGAAGTGACTATTTTTGACCGCTATGGTCAACTCATTTACTTTTCAAAAGGATATAAAAATCCCTGGGACGGCACCAAAAACGGGCAGCCAATGACAGCAGGAACCTACTGCTATATCATTGACACAAAAAAATTGAAAAAGATATTTAAGGGTTTTGTGGTGGTGATAAGATAGTACGCATTAGCCCCTATTTTCTCTGAAAAACTAAAATTGGGCAGAGGCAAAACTACATTTTTGTCCACTTTATGCTGAGGCATTACAAATGATCGCCCGCACGTTTAGTGGTAATAAGGACCACTCCGTTAGCGCCTCGAGCGCCATAAAAAGATAAAGAAGTTGCATCTTTTAAAACCTCAATTGATTTTACATCATTGGGGTTTAATGTAGCCAAGGGATTTGCTACACCCATAATTCCATCCAGCACATATAAGGGATCGTTGCCAGAATTGATGGAGTTGGTACCCCGAATCCGAATGATTGGATTTTGTCCCGGAATACCCCCGCCTTGAGATATTACTTGTACACCAGCAATTTTATTTTGAATTGCTTGACCAATGTTCACAACCGTTTTTCCGCCATTCGCACCTGAAGCTCCGTCCTTATAATATTGGTAATTCAATTTGCTTTTTTCTGCCGCTCGGTTGGAAAGTCCAATCGAAGTGTCATTTAAATTACTCCGTTGAAAACTTTTTCCGGTTTTGCAAGAACTGAAAGCAGTAGCAAAACACATTGCCATTAATACTATTGATACAAAATAACTTTTCATGATTTGCATAAATTGAATAATTGGAGCTGCTTATAAAAATATTCGAATACTAAGGTACTCAAAAAAAAGACAGCTCTTAGTGCCTATTTTTATTTTTAAAGGTTCGTTAACAGACCAACAAAAAGCCGAAACCCTTTTATATATTGAGTTTCGGCTTGCTGCTACTTGCCAGATTGAACGAGAGAATCTCTGATACAAAAGTTTTACATGAAATTTTTTTGTTCTTTTTATTGATATACAATGAGATACACAATTAAAAAAAATCTATATTAATCAAGTTTAACTTTTTGCAATCCCCCTTATTTAAACCCCTGGAACTGATTTTAGAATTGAATTTTGTAAACAAAGTTGGGGAAAAAGCCGAGTTGATACTTCCAGCTTACCGTTTGATTTCTGTTATCATAGCTTTGAGAGAAAACATTGTTTTGATTGGTTAGGTTTTGCAAATCGAGCGATAGGGTTTGTGAAACCCTTTTTGCCTTACTGTTAAAGGTATATCCTAGTTTCAAATCCATTCTGAAATAATTGGGGTACTGGGTTGAGTAAACATTGGTAGATAAT
>CANIMM010000293.1 GCA_947468255.1 Chitinophagaceae bacterium
CAATACCAGGTCTTAGAGCAATGTATTCTCAAAGTGTTGATTTAAATAATGATGGCAAAACAGATATTTTAGCAGTTTGGAAAAACAATCGTGCTGGAGGGTATAATGGGGTATATATAGATTCAATTTCAAATAAAGATGGGATCAATAATCAGTATTATGCTTATATTAATAAGGGAAATAATCAATTTGAGGATCAAACTGCGAACTATTTTCCTTATGATAATACAAAGTTTTCAAGGTTAGGCCGTGGCGATTTTTATTTAGCGGATATAGATGGAGATGGAAAAAAAGATTTTATACCAACAAATAATGGTGATGATACCTTAAGAGATACTTATACATCATTTGCAATAGATCCTATTGGCTCACACTCCACCTTTTATTATAAAAATTATAATAATCAATATTTTAAAAAAATAGCAATTGACTCCTTCCCTCGAGTATTAGATTGGAAAAACTATCCTATTTTAAAAAATATCGATAGTATGTATGCTCAATTTTATGGACAAGCAACTCTACCCTTAATTAAGAATGAGTATTTGTTAGATGACCTGTATTATTTAAATAATATAAGTGTAGAAGATTTAAACAATGATGGAAAAAATGAAATTATTGGTTTAAAAAGTTTTAATAATGGAGTAAATGATTTTTTAAATAGTAAATATAATTATCAAAACCCTTTTAAATTTCACTATGCCTTTTCGACTATAAATCAATGTGAAACACCAAAATTAAGTAGTTATATACTGCCAGTTTGCGGTACAGATACTTTGTCAACGCGAAATATAAAAATTATTAATTTTAATCCTGGCGATTCGATATTTTGGAACTATAACAATAATATAATTAAAACAACAGTTGATTCATTTAAAGTTAAAGAATTAGGGTGGGTGGTAGTGTTTAAAAAAGATTCAACTGGCTGTTTATCTTATAATTCCGATACCTTATATATCAAAAATTCCCCAAAACCTTCTTCCCCTCGCGTATATGGCAGTAATAATACAGTTTCTGATGCTAATAATATTTGTATCGGGGATAAAATAAATTTAGCTGCTGACCCTGCAAATTCATTGGTAACTGGAACAATATTATGGTATGATAATTCTAAGCAACTTTCTGCATCACAATGGGGTGGGGTTAAGACATTATATGAAAACAGTGGAAATAGAAATATTACAACTTCTAGTAAAATACAAGTTGATACTTCAAGAAATATTTACACTCGATTCCTAAGTGATGAGGGTTGTTATTCAGACACAAGTAATTTTTTTAAAATAGCTTTCAAAACATCCTTGCCTATTGTAAGAGATACTGCATATTGTAATAATATAAATGCAGATACTTTAAGAGTAACCCCAAATAGTGGTAATACATTGTTATGGTATGGAACCAATGCCACAGGAGGAATAGGAAGTAACACAGCAATAAAACCTAATACTTCAAATATCGGCATTTCAAATTATTATGTCAGTCAGGTAAATACTGCAACAGGTTGTGAAGGACCAAGAGCAAAATTAACTGTTACTGTAAGTGCAATACCAACTGAAGCAACTATAACAGGTTTAACAACCGTATGTGTTGGATCAACCACAACATTATCAAATACAACAACAGGTGGTGTATGGACAAGCGCTACACCGATAACTGCAACTGTTAGTGTAACAGGTGTAGTAACGGGAGTTGCAGCTGGAACAAGTGTCATTTCATATACAGTAACAAATGCGATTGGATGCGTTACAACCGTAAAGCAAACGCTTACGGTAAACACAGTTCCTTCCACACCAACCATCGTATGGAATGGCACCCAATTTACTGCAACCACCACCTCAACAGGTATAGACTACCAATGGCTCTTAAGCAATAGTGCAATTTCTGGCGCCACCAGTGCTAATTATAAACCTACTGCAATTGGCAGCTATAAAATTCAAATAACAGATGCAAATGCTTGTAAAAATGTGAGTGATAGCTTTATGCTGGTGGTAACAGCCGTGAACCCTTCCATTGAAACATCCACCGATCATATTGCTAAAATAGTACCTAATCCGGCCTCGACCAATGTGCTGCTTCATTTTAGCCAAAAACCAAATCAAACGTTAACCATTCAGTTATTGAATTTGAAAGGCCAGGTATTGAAACAAACAACCACCAATAGTCAAAGCACCCGTATTTCACTCAGTGAAATCATTGCTGGTAATTATATTATTCAAATTATTGGAAAGGGTTATAACCAAACGCAACAATTATTGATCACCCAATAAATAAATCTACAATGAAAAAAATAATCATTATTCTGCCAATCGTCATCGGTTCGCTGATTTCATGTTCCAAGTCAAGTGGTGGAGGATCTACACCAACCCCTCCTCCAACTCCTGTGGAGACGCCTATTGCATTTACCATCAATGCTACTAATAACAGTGTATCATTGACCAATGGATTTGCAGTTACTGCCACGCTTAGTTCAACCATGCCATCATCAAAGGGCATCACTATCGAAACAACTTTATTGGACCAAAACACCAGTGCCAATATTGCTCAAAGCGCTTCAGTTACGGGTACTGCAGCATCCAATAATCTGCAACTCATTAATCTACCACAACAGCATTGGTGTACTGCCACCATTAAAGTATCGTCGGTGGCTACACCTTCTAACAATGCATCACAAAGTTTTACGGTGGTGTATAAATAAAGAATAGTAAATCGTCAGTAGGGAATTCAAAAAGCAAAGTTTTTACAAAATAAACCTATTGCTTACCAGCTGCAGGAGGCGTCCAGATGGTAGCCCCTATATAACGCTCATGGCCAGTTGCTGCATCTGCGAAATAATATACAGCGACAATTTTACCATCCGGTCGTTGCACCGCCCTTGGGTAGCCCATATCACGGCTGTTTCCATCGCCGCGAAGTGTATAAGGCTCAGTCCATGATTTTCCTTTATCGCTACTGATCTTGGCAAGGATGCTAAAAGGTTCCTTGCGACTTCCCCAGATCAGGCAGACCCTTCCGTCATTCATTTGTAACATCGCAGGAGGGTTTCCTTCGCCGGTATTTGCGACCGGGTCAATTTGCTTTTCCCATGTGAGGCCATTGTCGGCAGAATAATAAGCTTCGATCGATTTATTTTTCCGGATGCTTACCAGGATTTCTTTGGGTGATAAACGCACCGATGCCGGCATGATTGCATAGCTTGCGCCTTCGGGCTCAGGTCCTATCCAGGATACAAAAGACCAGGTCATTCCACCATCTGTAGTTTTAGCCATCATTGGCCTTCCCTCTTTTCCATTTGATTTGGCCGCTGTAAGAAACAATAGACAGTCATTTTTTCCGTCAATGAGATAGTCTGTTCTTGCAGCAATCCCTTTGGTTCCCATGTCAAGCAGCCGCACAGGCCCATCCCAACTATGCCCTTTATCAGTAGATGTCCAGTAAAGCGACTCGCCACCATTGTTATTGGTCATACGGAGGGTAAACGCAAAATTCGGATCTTTAAAATTAATCACTTTAGGAGCAATCGGTTCCTGCAAAGGAACGTCGGTCCGCACCAGCCCATGGTAGTTACCGTGGCTTGGCACAAGCAAATCGCCATTTCCTGTCTTACCCGGATCTTCGATCTTCCAATTTTCACCCCCATCCATGCTTCGCGCGAGCAAATGAAACTCCTCTTTTTCCCGGTCTATATTATGTGCTGTTGGCCCCAAATTTTTATACGAACCTTTCGCAAATCCTACTAGGATCTCATTACCCCAGCTCCAAATCCCGAAGTTGGCAGGCCATCCACCAAATTTATCTTTCTCATAATACAGTTTTACCTGTTTCACAGCTGTCTGCGCAAACAAGGGATGAGCCGAACCTGCTACAATCCATACAATGATTAAAAATCTAATCTGCTTTTTCATAAGGATCTTTTTAAAATAAGCTATTTAATTTTTATTTTGAAAGTTCGTTGCTGCTTGGCATTTCCAAATTGATAATTCATCCCAGTTCATATATTTAGTGCTTAGCCGATGCGATCATTTCCTGAAATGG
>CANIMM010000294.1 GCA_947468255.1 Chitinophagaceae bacterium
CTTCATCTTTTACTCGTAGTTGATTACTTTTGCTTGATTCATAGTTACTGTAATATTCAATTTAAATTGCATTTTACCACTATGAAACAAAATGGGCGCAAAGGTAAGCTTTGATAAACAGTAATACAAAATGGCGATTTTTGACTATATATTAACTATCATTCCTATTTTTAAAATAAGATAACGCAAATGCCTACTGACAGAAAATCATCCATTATACCCGCCAGTAACTGGTTTGATTCGGACGAACGATTTGATGGTTTATATCCCGCTTCAAGTTCATCGTTAATGAAAAGACATTGGACACCGCTGCAGGTAGCAACGAAAGCTGCCCAATTTTTAGCTGCGGAAAAGAATGTAAGCATACTGGATATTGGAAGCGGGGTCGGTAAGTTTTGTATTGCAGCAGCACATTTTATGCCCGAGGCATTTTATACTGGAATAGAGCAAAGGGAAAATCTAGTGGAACAGGCAAATGAAGCAAAAAAAACTTTGGGATCTAAGAATGTAGATTTTATTCATGGCAACTTTACAAAACTCAATTTCAAAAAATTTGACCATTTCTATTTTTTTAATTCCTTTTATGAAAATTTTTCCTTCACAGAAAATATGGATACTGAAATAGAATACTCCAAGGAATTATACGAACAATACAACTACTCCCTACGGATGAAACTGGAGCAAAAACCTTCCGGAACAAGGCTGGCAACTTTTCATAGCACAGAAGACGAAATCCCGGAGAACTTTCTGGTAGTAGGTACTGAAATGGACAATACCCTTAAATTTTGGATTAAGTTGTAAGTTACAATTCATCTGTTTTTTTTTATGGACATTACCGCATAAGCAATCTACATTAATCGGGTAAAAACCCCCACTCCTCTCTTAGTGAATCCAATTGTTCACCTTCCAGCTTTGTTTGATTGTAATGGCCCATATTGGTTTTCTGTCTGAATGCCTCATACAATGTAACGGCACAGGCAACAGAAATATTCAATGACTTAATGATACCAACCTGAGGGATGATAAAATTACCATCGGCCATAGCTATAATTTCATCACTTACACCACTGTGTTCATTACCAAAAACCAACGCCACGGACTCAGTCAAATCCAGCTCATACAAACCAACAGCATCCGAACTCAAGTGGGTAGTATAAATTTTATTATAACGTTTGCGTAAGGCTTCAAAACATGCAGCTGCATCCGTAAACTGATGGATGGTAAGCCATTTGGCAGCACTGGAGGAACTTTTTTCACTCCATTTTCTGTGAGGCGGAATCTTATGGTTTAAAATGTAGATATCCTGCACACCAACCGCATCACAGGTGCGCATAACCGCAGAAACATTATGCGGATCAAATACATTTTCCAATACCACTGTAATATCAGGTTGTCGCTTATTTAAAACAGCAGTAAGCCGTTCATCTCTTTCCGGAGTCATATTTATACAATAAGCAGTAAAATTAAGGAAATTACTACCACCCATTCATTGTTATAATGGATAAAGCCGGACATCAACCACTCAAAATAATATATAATGATTTATATTATATAAAAGCTATTGAATTAAAATTTCAACTATTATCATCATTGCTTAATTTTAAAATAATATTACACTAATCAATCTGACAAAGTCGTTTTGGGTAATACACTAAATTGTTGGAAAATTGAATCCAATGCAAATTGAAGTAGCAACAAAAAATAAACCGATATACATGAAGAAATATATTCCGCTAATCATAATAGCCTGCCTTTTGGCTGCTTGCACCAATAGCGTATCCCCAAAACCAGATGTGCTGGCTGTAAATTTAGATACAAGCATTCGTCCTGGGGAGGATATTTTTATGTATGCCAATGGGGGATGGATTAAAAGAAATCCAATCCCAGCAGAAGAAAGTCAATGGGGAATCGGTAATCTAGTCATTGAAGAAAACACCAGGCGGTTAAGGGAGATCAGTGAAAGCGCCGCAAAAGAGAATGCAGCTAAGGGAACTGCAGCTCAAAAAATTGGCGACTTTTGGCTAGCGGCAATGGATACCCTAAAAATTGAAGCCGATGGAACAACACCACTCAATACCTACTTACATAAAATTGAATCCATCAACGACACAAAATCCCTATTGGCTGTTTTTGCTGAACTAGACCAAATAGGTGTAAATGGGCCAATCAGCTTTGGCGTTGGGCAAGATGCTAAAAACAGTGATCTCAATGCACTACAACTATGGCAAACTGGAATTGGATTACCAGAAAGGGAATACTATTTTAAAAATGATTCCTCTACCATCCAGATTAGAACTGCTTATGTAAAAAACATCATTCAAACACTTGTCATGATTGGCGATGACAGTTCAAAAGCAGCAAAAGCAGCAATAGATATTCTTTCACTCGAAACAAGCCTAGCCAAGGTTCACCGGAAAATGGAGGACCTCAGAGACCCTTATGCCAATTATAATAAAATGACATTTGCCAATCTTACCAATCTTTGTCCTGCGGTCAATTGGGATAGCTTTCTGCTAGAGAATGGCATTGGCAAAACAGATTCGGTGATTGTTGGTCAACCGGAATATTATCAGGCAGTCAACAAATTATTAAAAAGCACCCCAGTCGCAATCTGGAAAAGTATGCTGCGCTATCGACTGACTAAAAGGTTTTCCGAAGTCTTACCCGATCAATTCGGAAAATTAGCTTTTGATTTCGGTAAATTATTTTCGGGAGCAAAGCAACGCAAAGCAAGGTGGAAAAGGGTTATAAGAGCTGAAGAGAATGCCATGGGTGAGGTACTGGGTCAACTATATGTTAAGGAGTTTTTTAATGAAAAGGCAAAGAAACGCTATGAAAATATGGTGGAAGCCGTAAAAGCTGCCTACAGCGAAAGAATTAAAAAGCTAACTTGGATGAGTGACACTACCAAGAAAAAAGCCTTGACAAAACTGGCCGCCGTAAAAATGAAAGTTGGCTACCCCAACAAATGGAAAGACTTTTCCTCCATGGAGATTGTAAAGGAAAGCTACTTCCAAAATGCAGTGAACACAAGCAAATGGTGGCACCACTATGAAATGAATAAACTAGGCAAGCAGGTAGATAGGGATGAATGGGACATGACCCCTCAAACTTACAATGCCTATTATAATCCAAGTAACAATGAGATCGTTTTACCTGCCGGTATTTTCACGGTACCTGGCTTCAAAGATGAGGAGCTCGATGATGCCACCGTATATGGATATGCAGGAGCTAGTACAATCGGCCATGAAATAACCCATGGATTTGATGACGAAGGCCGACAGTATGATGAAAAGGGAAACCTACAAAGCTGGTGGACAAAAACGGATGAAGAAAAATTCAATACCCGTGCATCCGTGATGGTGAATCAATTCAACTCCTTTGAACCCTTGGCTGGCAGCCATATCAATGGAAAGGCAACCCTGGGTGAAAATATAGCTGACCTTGGAGGAATCATTATTGGTTTGGATGCATTTAAACAAACAGCGCAATTTAAAGCCAATAAATCAATCGCTGGTTTAAGTCCCATACAACGGTATTTTTTAGGTTATGCATTGGGCTGGATGGGATATCCAACCGAACAATCATTGAAAAGCCAATTGATGACGGATGTTCATTCCCCTGCAAAATACAGGGTAAACGGCCCTTTTGTAAATGTTAAAGAATTTTACAGTGCATTTGACATTCAACCGAAAGATAAAATCTATCGAGCCGATAGTGTAAGGGTAAACATCTGGTAGACTACAAATATTCACTACAGCATCTTTCAAAAAAAACACCCAATCAATGGGTGTTTTTTTTGTCAATTATTTTTGATGTCTACTAATTAAAATATCCTGTATCTCACTCAATGTATGGCCCTTGGCCTGCAATAAGATCAAATAATGAAATAACAAATCTGCCGCTTCATTTTTAAACAAATTGGCATCATTATCTTTTGCCTCAATCACCAATTCA
>CANIMM010000295.1 GCA_947468255.1 Chitinophagaceae bacterium
AAGTTATAAAATATTAAGTTAAAAAATAATTATATATGTATTTTTCTGAGTATATTTAAATAATAATTTATTTCCTGTTAAAAATTGCATTACTAATAAAACCACGGGTACATTATTTCGATGGCCATTGAATACAGGATATCAATGCTGCGAACCTGTATAAAATAAGCGCGGTTTTATTTATTATAAAAATTTAAAAAAATGGAACAAACATTTGATTTAAACAAAATGGGGCTTGCCCCAATGACTGGGGAAGAAATGCGGGAAATTGATGGGGGTAGCTGGTATACCGTGCTTGGGTTTGCCGCTGCTGTTGCAACAATATTTTGTACTGGTGGTATGGCATTGGCTGCTGCTGGAATTGCTACATGTTGTGCTGGTTTAGACTCTTAAAATAGTAAATTCTAAAGGTTATCGCAATTTTTTGCGATAACCTTATTTAATTTAAATAATATTTAATTCAAAATATACAACTGATGATTTTTAAAAATAGAGAATTTTATCCTTTGAATAACAAAGAAAAAATTATTAGGGAAATTCTAAGAATTCTTTTAGTTATAATTTTTTCTATAATAATAAAGGGTATATACAACGAAAGCAATCGGATAAACGAAGATCATATCTTAGTGCCAATCTGCTCCACAGCTGCTGAAGTATTTTTCATTTTATATGTGATAAACGCTTTCTCATCTGGAAACTTAGTGAGGAGGTGGGTAAATGACTCTGTCCTTACATACATTTTTAACTTAATTCAAACAATACGAAAGACGAATGATGAAATGACCATGAAATTATCAACAAGATTGCTAGGTATTTTTGGTTTCATAATTCTTATTATTATAATTCTTTGGGAATTAAATTTTTATTTTTGGGCAAAGTCGGTATAATAAAATGGAACTAATAGAATTATAGCCCCATTTTTTTAAATCACTTTACTTTAAAATTTTATGTACAGAAGCCAATATAAAATTGCGTGCCTATCAGAAATTAAAATCAAGTATTTTTTAATTTATTGGTTTATCCTTTTACTTATAATTTTCAGTATCATATCGCTTCCATTTATCTACTTTGATATTTCAGTAAAATCTCCTGACATAATCCGTCCAGTGGATTAAAAAAAGGAGCTTAGGTCTTCTGTTAGTAAGGTAATTCATAGTATCTATTTTAAGCAAGGAGATTCAGTTCATAAAGGGAATGTAATCATACAACTTCGAAAGCAAAATATTGCCATAAAAAAAGAATCAATGATTTCGCCAGTTTTCAGAATATTTCTTTTATTGCGGATTTCAAAAAAATAAGTAAATAAAATCATTTTTCAACAGCAGTCTGATTTATTACCCTTTTTTATCTTTCAAAACACACAATTGTTTTACTTGATAAATATTTAATTAATTGAAAACAATGGAAAGTAAGGCAGTGTTAAAAATCATTTTCATAATACTGATATTTGACAGCATTTCCCATATTTATGAGGTAAAAAGAAATCATTTAAATTTAATTACAGTACAAATAATTTCCTTAATTTCTTTTAGAGTAGTATTGATTCTATCACTTTTATATTTCCTTATTAAAAAACCCAATTAGCTTAAAATTTTCTTTAAAAATATTTAAATGACCCCCTTGATGATATATTAAAATAAAATAGCGAGGTTTAATTTGCTGAAAAAAGTAAAAAAAATGATACAAAAATTTGAGTTAAAAAAAGGAAATACTCCAATGTAATGCCTGAGGGAGAAATGCAAAAGATTGAAGGAGTTTTTTTTTATTTGTAATTAATGGAGTTATGGTTTTAACCGCCTCAGAAATGATTGCTTTTTTTATTACAGGAGTTGGAATTGGAGCAGCGGAGGACAGGGTCAAAAAAGAAAATAAATTGAGTTTCAGTAACTAATTTTTAATTTAAAATAATTTTAAAATGGTATCATTAAAAATTGATGGATTAACTGATTTGTCTCAAAAAAAAATGGTTGAGAAAGAATGGGGGAGAGCCCCTATTGATGAAGCAGCTGCAGTTGGGTATGGAATTTATAAACAAGAAGATTAAGCTTCATCATGAAAATAATAGTTTCATTATTGTCTAAGTATTGGCTGTTTTTATTTTTAACTGGGGCTCTAATTGGAGCACTAGTGGCCCATACTCAAAAAATTTATTCATTGATTTGAGTGAGTTTAGCCATTTAAAAAAACGAGATACTATCTTTTTTTGAAGGTGGTATCTTATTGGTTTTATAAACGCTAAATTATTTCCCAACTTTTATTTATTCAATAATGAATTTTATCAGTTCATCAGATACTAGTATTACTTACAACACAGAAATCAACCGAAAGCAGATTTCTATCTATTGGTTAGTGCTTGCATTTTTGGTGGCTTCCATCGCATCACTCCCCTTTATCAAACTAGATATTTCAGTAAAATCGCCAGGCATAATCCGTCCAGTAGATGAAAAAACGGAGCTTAGGTCATCTGTAAGTACAATTATTGATAGTATCTATTTTAAGGAAGGAGATACGGTACATAAGGGTGACGTAATCATACAACTTCGAAAGCAAAATATTGGCATAAAGAAAAGCATGAATGATTTTGCCATCTTCCAAAACAACCAGTTTATTGCGGATTTAAAAATATTGACCAAATCAAATCATTTTTCATCAGCAACTATCTCCAGTTTAAATAGCCCAGTTTACAAACAACAATCTAGTCGCTTTGCATTTCAGATGTCTGAATTAAATGCCCAGCAAAAAAAGGTTAATAGGGAGTTGTATGTAGATTCATTATTGATGGCTGATAAAATCATTTCATTAAAAGAGATGTTTGATAAGCAAATTGAACATGAAAAATTAGCCGCTAATATTCGTGCTACCAGCGAACAGCAAATAGCTATCTGGCAACAAGATCTCTCGAAGTGTCAATTGGAAAAAAGTCAGTATGAAAATGCCAATACTCAGTTGAACGAGGATAGTAATTTTTATTCTATTAAGGCGTCAACAACTGGGGTTTTGCAAAATTTTAATAAATATTACCCTGGTAGTTTGGTGCAGGCTGGGGAAGTGCTGGCAGTCATTTCTCCCCAGGCTACCTTAGTAGCGGAATGCTTTGTAAGTACTAGAGATGTTGGCTTCTTAAGGTCAAAGCAAATATCTCTGTTTCAGATAGCCGCTTTTGATTATAATTATTTTGGCATCCTTACAGGAAAAATTCTCTCCATTGATAACGACTACACCATTATTGATAATCAGCCTTCCTTCAAAGTGCGCTGTAGGTTGGATAGTCAGCAATTGTATTTAAAAAACGGCTTCAAAGGAAATCTAAAAAAGGGGATGACCTTACAGGCGAGATTTTTGGTGGCTAGAAGAAGTCTTTGGGAGTTACTTTTTGATAAGGTGGATGATTGGGTAAACCCAATAAAGGCCTAAATTTCTAATTGAAATGAATGGTAAATTAAAGAATGCTAGCAGTAAAATCATTTGATGCGAGAAGTTATTCAGCTAGTTTATCTGGATAAATAGTTGATTAAATAATTTATTCTTTCTAATAAATAAACTTACGAGATAGCTTGAAAAATATCATCAGCTTACTGCTAATTATTTGTTTTCCTCCATAAAAGCCTAGCGAAACTTTAATCTGATTCATCAGTTTGTCAGTAGTGAAATATTTATACTATGAGTTTACAAAAAAATATCAAAATTAAACAACGTGATATTACCGATTGTGGTGCGGCCTGCCTGGCTTCTGTTGCAGCTTTTTATAAGTTAAAACTTCCCGTAAGTAGAATAAGGCAATATGCGGGTACCGACAAAAGAGGCACCAATGTACTAGGATTAATTGAGGCTGCTGAATTGCTAGGATTTCAGGCAAAGGGGGTGAAAGGCACATTTGAGAGTCTTTCAAAAATCCCCATGCCTTCCATTGCGCATGT
>CANIMM010000296.1 GCA_947468255.1 Chitinophagaceae bacterium
CTGAAATAATTGGGGTACTGGGTTGAGTAAACATTGGTAGATAATTGTTCCCGGTCACTATTCTGTGAACCGATTAAATCAATGGGTGTATAATACCTGCCTCCCGCATTTGTAAATTTAAAGTCAATGCTTGTTTTATTTCTT
Source organism: Chitinophagaceae bacterium (assembly GCA_947468255.1). Classification (GTDB taxonomy): domain Bacteria; phylum Bacteroidota; class Bacteroidia; order Chitinophagales; family Chitinophagaceae; genus Ferruginibacter. The sequence goes on from CANIMM010000296.1 coordinate 145, forward strand.
TTACCAGCACCTACATTCCATTCTTTACCTGCCAATATATTAAATACATATTTTCCATTAAATGCAGTATTTCGTTCAATCCCATCACTACCAGTATATTTAGAATCATATATAGATGATGTAAATAAACCATAATACCCCTTACTGAAAAATTTCTCAAGGGTAAGTTCCACTCCGTAATTTTTTCCCGTTCCCTTATTAATTAAATTATCTTCCAAATCAGTTTTGAAACCTGCACCTGTGTTGAGCATGGAATAACTGCTGGAAAAAGTATTTACCGGGACATTGTATAAATTTTGGTAATACAATTCTGTTTTAATTCTCCAGTCCTGCGCAGGTTGCAGGTTATAGCCAATCACGAAATGGTTGCTTTTGGTAAAGTCCAAATTTTTATTGTTGTAGCTATAGGTTCCATCTGCATTTTGCGTTTGTAAAAAATATACATTAATGGGTTGCATTTGCGAATGAAGGCCGTAGCCAAATGTTACACTATTTTTATTGTTGATATCATATTTTAGACCTACCCTTGGTTCAACCGAAGTTGACTTATTTAAGAAGAATTTTTGTGCGTGAATTCCTGTATTGACAGTGATTTTTTCAGATAGATTGTATTTGATTTGAGCATACGCTTGTGCCAAATTAGTTTGACTATTGTAATCCCATATTTGCTTAAAACTATCAGCTGTTCTTTGTTTGGTTTTATAATTGAGATCCAAACCCAATAGTTGATTATCAACCCCAATTTTTACAAACAGCCTTGAATTAATTTTTGAATTATAGGAGGTACTAAAATTGTACCCTGTTTTTGCAGTGTTTGAAACTTCTCTTTCATAGGAGGATAGCGTGGTTCTGTCAAAGCCGTAATTAGTGACCGCTGTGTTAGAATAATTTAACCCAATAGTAGAGCTAAAGTAGGAGTTAGTATTAATTTGTTTAAAATGATTTAATCCTATAATGCCCAATTTACTTGCAAAATCTGCTTGATTGCCATTCCCGTATAAAGTATTGCTATTACCCCCGCGCTCTAAATTGATGGTACTTGCTCCTATAATTCCAAATAGTGAAAACTTCCCGATTTTTGAGGTGCCGCTATTTAACTTAAAGGACAAGTCTTGATAAGTGGGCGTAGCAGTAGTGCCTATATTAATGCCCATTGATTGGGCAATGCCTGCTAGCGAATACCTGTACCCCACTAAATAAGAGGAGCCCTTGTCCTTATTGATTGGCCCCTCTGTTGTTGCTTCCAAACCTGTTATTACTCCTAATTGCAAGGTAGTTTCTCTTTTTTTATTGTTCCCATTTCTAAAGCCAATGTCAAATACGCCTGCATTGGCATTGCCATATTCTGCCGGAAAAGCGGAGGTGAAAAAATCGGAGTTTTTTAATACATTCGTATTCAATGCACTGACTGCTCCGCCGGTAGTTCCAATGGAAGCAAAATGATTGGGATTGGTCACATTCATTCCGTCAATTTTCCATAAAACGCCCGTGGGCGAATTGCCCCTTATTACAATATCATTCCTACTGTCATCTGGTGTGCTTACCCCGGCAAAATTAGCAGCCAAACGAGCAGGGTCACTTCTGCCCCCTGCATACCGATTCACCTCTTCCATTGAAAATGTTCGCGCACTTACGGTAGCCATTTTATTAATACTAGCAGCTTTATTGGATGATTTAACCAATACATCCCTCAAGTTTGTAAAGTTCTCTTCCAAACTAATATCTACAATGGTCTCTTTACCGGAAGCCACCATTACATTGGGCAACAAAAATTCTTTATACCCGGTAAAGGTGACTTTTAGATCATACCTGCCAGGGTTCAATTCACTGAAAGTATAGATGCCATTGGAATCGGTGATGGTTGTTTTTTGACTATGTACAATTTGTACTGTAGCTCTATAAATTGGCGATTGAGCCAGCTTATCCACTACCAACCCTCTAATATTTTGTTTATTATTTTGAGCAAATGAAATGGTTGCTATAAAAGCTAGGACAATAGTGTAATAGTGCCTCATGTAATTGAAGTATTTAAGTTTTAGAAATGTAAATAAAAGTTATTTGATAGGAGGCTGAGGGCCTTGCTGGGGGCTATTAACGGAATGGACCATTTTCTGAATTAATTCATCGAATTTTGGTTTTTGTTCTTCTGTACACAATGCCCTCACTTTTTTAAAGTGTTCGAAAGTAAGAATATCAAGTGATTGAATTGATAAACTAACATTTACTGCAGCCCTATTTCTGGCACTGTCAATAATTGAATCCGATTGTAATAATTGAAAAAAAACATCCTTGTCAATTTTAATTTGCTGCCTTATTTTTTCAGCATTTTGATTGTGGTCCCTTGCTAAATCGAAGTATGCTTTTTTTTGACTTTCGGTAAAGTTCAATTTGGCTGCTAAAAAATTTTTGGGGGAATTGTCCTGCTCATGTTTAAAATGACCTGCCCAATAAAACACGAGCGTGGCCATGTTGACCAGAATCAATAAAACAATCAGCCAGGCAGTGAATTTATTTTTTACTATATTTTTCATACTAAAATGTTTTTAATTTGAAACCGTTTGATCGTAGGATGCAGCCAATGCTTCCATAGCTTGATTCGGATTTGTGTTCCCTAAGTCTGTATCTCTATCCAATAGAACACTATTAATGAATAAAAACAAGACCAAAGCACAAATGACCAACAACGGTTGAAGAGAAAATTCTAATTCATTTGACTTTAATTCATTTTGCATTCTTGCATTTAATCTTGTATAAAAGAAATCCGGGGCGCCAACTTCTTTGAAATTAGAAAAGACGGCCAAGTCATTCTCCAGTTGTTCGTAAGTTGTATGTTTCATAATTATATATTTATGAGTTATAATGGTATTGTAATCTGTTTTTTAAATTTTCTTTAGCCCTACTCAAAAGCGATTCAATCGCTTTTATGCTCAACTGCATTATTTCACTTACTTCCTCATGCTTCATTCCTTGCACCCGTATTAAGGTAAACGCAATTCGTTGGTTACTGGGCAATTCGCTGATGGCTTTAAAAATGATGGTTGCTTTCTCCTTGTTTTCTTTACTAATTCCAGGGTTAAGATAAGCGGCGTCCATATTTTTTTCTTCGGATGGCATCCACCAGGGAACGATTGAATGTAAGCGCTGCCTGTTTTTTTGCTTCCGTATTTTCTCCAACGCTTTTCTCACCGCAATTCTGTAAATCCAGGTAGCCAAGCTTGACTCCTCTTTAAAACCATGGATGGATTCATATACTTGAATGAAAGTTTCTTGAGCTGTATCTTCTGCCTCATGGGCATTGTGCAGTATATTGAGTACGCTATAATACACCCTGTCTTGGTAGTTTTCTACCAGTACCTTAAAAGCAGGCTCCTCGCCAAGCTTTAACCTTGATATCAGTTCTTTTTCATTCAAAATGTACCAATAATAGATGTTTAAGCTATTGAATTCCTTCGGTAATAATAAAAATATTATTATCCGAAGGAATATTAAATTTGAGCCCTCTAATAATAAAATTGTATGCCCATGAGTTTTATTAAAAGTATAAAATTGGTATTGGTTATTGGCTTGGTTACGATTTCCTGTAATAAGTCAACTTCCACTACCACCACCAGTGATACTGGCAATAATACCAGTAGTACCACCTATAACGACCTGTTTGTGCCGCCCTCCATAACAGGCACTACTTTTAACTTAACGCTAGATAAAGCCACTAAGCAATTTAAAACAGGGGCAATTACTGCCACCTATGGTTATAATGGCAATAGTTTC
>CANIMM010000297.1 GCA_947468255.1 Chitinophagaceae bacterium
CGGATGGCTTTATCGAAATCCCCTACCCGCTCCAATAATTTACCCAAATGATAATACGAACCCACATAGGTAGGCTCACGGAGTAGTAATTCATTAAAAAGATTCCTCGCTTGCTCATCTTCCCCAATCTTGATATATTCCAGTGCCAACGCATGTTGCAGAAAACTATCCTTTCCAGAGGTTTCCATATATTCCAGTAATTTTTTGATCCTGCTCATGCTACCTATTTTATGAAAATTTTTATAATAAATTGATTGTACAAATGTTATCTTTGTTATTAGTTGCATAAACAACTTGTTTTCGGATAATCAAATTTTGAATATGAAAATATTAATCTGCATCAGCAAAACACCTGACACCACTGCAAAAGTAACTTTCACAGCCAACAATACGAAATTCGCTGCGGATGGGGTACAATGGATCATCAATCCCTACGATGAATGGTACGCTCTTGTTAAGGCAATCGAACTAAAGGAATCAGGAATTGCTAGCGCCATCCATCTTATTACTGTGGGCAATGAAGACTGCGATCCCATCATTCGAAAGGCATTGGCATTGGGTGGTGATGAAGCCATCCGTGTAAACGCTGATAGCCAAGATAGTTATTATGTAGCAGCACAAATTGCAGCGGTAGTTAAAGAGGGCAACTACGACCTAGTACTTACGGGTAAAGAAACCATCGATTACAACGGTGCTGCCATCGGTGGAATGGTAGCGGCATTATTAGACTGGCCGTTTATTTCACATGCCACCAAATTAGAAATTGTAAATAACCAGGCCACCCTGGTAAAAGAAATGGAAGGTGGTGAACAAACCGATCAAGTGCAACTACCCATTGTAGTGAGTTGTCAAAAAGGAATGGCCGAACAACGCATTCCCAATATGAAAGGCATCATGGGGGCAAGAAGCAAGCCATTAACTGTACGCGAGCCAATTGCAGCAGAGCCATTCACCTCCATCGTCAACTTTGACCTTCCTCCAGCAAAAGCAGGGGTAAAATTAGTTTCAGCCGATCATCCAGAAGAGCTGGTAAGATTGCTGCACGAAGAAGCGAAACTTTTTTAACTGATAACTGAATAACTGATAACTGATAATTTTTTTTAATCACTAATTTTTTATAATTTAATATCAATATGGACCACTTATTATGATTTAAATTTTGGTTATGCGGGATAGTGTTTTACGCGTTAAAAGTTTTGATTTCGCCATTCGAATAGTCAATTTATTCAAGTATCTCAAAAATGAACATGGTGAATATATCCTCTCGCAACAACTGATAAGAAGCGGCACTTCCATTGGGGCAATTATTCGTGAAGCAGAGCATGCAGAGAGTTCAAGGGATTTTGTTCATAAATTAAGTATCGGCTTAAAAGAAGCCAATGAATCAAAATATTGGTTAGATCTTTTGTTTGCAACGGATTATATTAACTTAAATATGTACGAATCATTAAATAAGGATTGCAAAGAAATATTGAAAATACTGGTAGCCAGTGTAAAAACATCCAAGCGCAACATCAAATAATAAAAAAACTAGATTTAATTGAAAATAAAATTATGTACTAAGAACTTTCAGTTTTCAGTTTTCAGTTTTCAGTTATTCAGTTTTCAGTTAATCCGCTATCAGTTAAAAAATTATTAATTATTTAATTATCAATTACCATGAGCGTCTTAATATTGTTAGACCAGGCCGATGGCCAAATTAGGAAATCTTCTTTGGAAGCTGCTTGCTATGGCGCCCAAATTGCTGCGCAACTGGGTGTATCGGCCGAATCGGTAGTATTGGGCAGCGTTAAGGATGACTTAACCACGCTAGGCCAATATGGTGTTGCAACGGTTCATACTGTCAATAACGAATCACTCGACCAAGCCGATGTTCAAGTATTTACAAAGTTAATGGCTCAAATTGCCACTAGCTTAAACGCCACTGTAATTGTACTTTCCAACAACCTTCAAGGTAAGGCCATCGCACCTGGTTTGAGTGTATTGCTGAAAGCTGGACTAGTTTCTGGAGCAATTTCAGTTCCGGATACCAGTAATGGATTTGTGGTACAAAAAAATGTATTCGGCGGTAAAGCATTTGCTCATGTAGCCATTAATACATCCGTGAAAATTATCACACTCAATCCGAATTCGTACCCGCTCACCATCACTGAGGGAATCGCCACGGTGAAAGCATTTACTGCAAACATTGATGCAAATAAAGTTAAAGTAACAGCAAGTAATAAAGTGGAAGGAGAAGTATCCCTTTCGGAAGCTGAAATTGTGATCAGTGGAGGTCGAGGTCTAAAAGGACCCGAAAACTGGGGATTGGTAACAGATCTAGCCAAATTATTGGGTGCAGCTACCGCTTGTAGTCGACCGGTAGCTGATATCAATTGGAGGCCCCATCATGAGCATGTAGGACAAACTGGATTGGCCATCGCTCCCAATTTATATATTGCCATTGGAATTTCTGGTGCTATCCAGCATTTGGCGGGTGTAAATAGGAGTAAAACCATCGTAGTAATCAATAAAGATCCAGAAGCTCCCTTTTTTAAAGCAGCAGACTATGGTATTGTAGGAGATGCTTTTGAAGTTATGCCAAAGATTATTGAAGCAGTCAAAAAGTTGAAAAATCAATAAAAATACTTTAATTTGTAATATTATTTTATTGTATATATGTTGGTGGATTTAGATTTTGCAAATTCTACGCAAATATTTGTTCAACCCCAATTTTTTAAATAATCTAATAATTGAATGGCTTTCTGCCATCCAGAAAATACCAAGTAATGAAAGCAATTAATAATTGCACAAAAACACTTAGTTTCGTAAACTATTTATGAAGAAAATTGAACTAGAAATCGTTGCTTTATCGCACAGCATCACCCAAACCCATTCCTATGCAGTGGTACTAGGTGAAGTCAATGGATTACGTCGTTTACCGATTGTAATTGGAGGATTTGAAGCCCAAGCAATCGCAGTTGCGTTGGAGCGGATGAGTCCCAGTCGCCCGCTAACGCACGACCTGATGAAAAATTTCATGATGGCTTTTGCAGTTGAACTCCATGAGGTGATTATCAACGACCTGCAGGAAGGAATATTCTATAGTAAATTGGTTTGTAGCAGTGAAAAAGATACAGTAGAAATTGATTCTCGCACATCAGATGCGCTTGCATTGGCCGTACGTTTTGGCTGCCCTATTTACACCTTTGATAATATTTTGGACAACGCCGGTATATTGATGGAAGGAGATACCAAAAAGAAAAAATCAAGCGCCGAAGTAACCAACGAAATTGGCGACAAAAATAATTTAAAAGCCCTCTCCCTTGAGGAGCTAGACAGTCTTCTAAGTGAAGTACTGGAGCAAGAAGACTATATAAGAGCCATTACTATTAGGGATGAAATTAAAAGTAGAACCAAAGGTTAACTGAAAACTGATAACTGGTTAACGGAAAACTGATAACTGTTTAACTGATAACTGTTTAACTGATAACTGAAAACTGACAACTGTTGATTTACAACTAAAAACTGATAACTCTTTAAACTTTAACTCATTCGAAATTATTTAATACATGTATGGTTTAACAACTTTCAGTTTTCAGTTAACCAGTTATCAGTTATAATTCAACCAGTTTTTAGTTAAAAAAATCGACAAATGCTCTTCTTCCCCAATTGCAAGATTAATCTTGGATTAAAAGTTACTGGTAAAAGAGCGGATGGCTATCATAATATTGAAACTGTTTTTTTTCCTGTTCCGCTGAGAGATGCTATTGAAATCATTGATCATAACCCGACTTTAGAAACTGTTGAATTTTCCCAATCAGGCATTCCATTAGAGGGTTTACAAAATGACAATCTTTGTATAAAAGCCTGGCAGCTGTTGAAGAATGATTTTCCTTCCCTACCTTCCATAAAATTACATTTGCACAAA
>CANIMM010000298.1 GCA_947468255.1 Chitinophagaceae bacterium
ATTTTTCAATACTGTAATCTCCGTATATATCTGCATGGTCAAAAGTGTTAATACCTAATTCCAGACAAAGATTTACAATTTTTTCGATTTCAGTAATCGTTTCACTGCCCTTCACTTTCCAGCGCCAAAATCCATAAATAGCTTCCGAAACTTTTGGCCCTGAATCACTCAAATAAGCATTTTTCATACTATTATAATAATTAAATTTAAAAGATGTTTTTTAACAGAAAAGAAAATAATTAAAGAAAAATAAAATCTGGAAATAAATATTTATCCAACCATAAATAGTAGTAATTACAATTTTCTTTCGATGAAGATTAGCCTTTTGTTTGAAGAGTTTTTTTTCTAAAATCCAAATTCTGAAAGTAAAATAATCGAATTGCATGAATGTTTCGGTATTTATTTCCAGCAGCCAATTGCTGAAACAAGTTCATATATCCAAACTGGACATTACTATGCTCGTTAACCTGGTATTTGAGTCCTGCAAAAAAACGATTTTGATCAAAATAGTTAAGGATGATTTGCTTACCAAAATTCACTTGTACCTCGTCATTAACTACAAAGGAAACGCCTTTAGGTACAATTCCTTTTTTTGTCAAAGGCAGATCATACCAAAAATTATAACGCAATCTAAAATTGAAATCATTTCCATCTGCCAAGGTCGAGTCATTGAGAATTTTGCGTCTAAACCGCTCCTCCAATCGAAACCATTGCATCATTTTTTTCTTGCCATATTTGGTATGCCATTGAACCTGTTGCCATGGCCGAAGTTCAGGCTGAGTAATCAATTTGTGCGAATCAGCGGGATAAATACTTACAAATGCAATACCGGCGGTGAGTTTGGTTACATCATTTGCATAGTAAGTTAACCCCAGTCGAACAATACTTTGTGAAAAATTATCCACCAATGCCTGTTTGGTTCTTACATGAAGGTCAGTCCAGGTTCCCCAACGATTACTCAGCCTTGACTGGTTAAAATAACCCATCCAAATTTGATTAACCGATTGCAGCTGCTTGCTTTGCGAAACTCCTTTTAAAGATATTAAAAGAATACAAATAATTAATACTAGATTTCTAAATTTCAGATTTTTCATTTTTATAAATAAGTTTTGACGCCACGGATGGACTCGAACCATCGTAAAAAGTTTTGCAGACTTTAACCTCACCCCTCGGCCACGTGGCTGTGAATCCGCCTCCCAATTAATTGGGAGGCGGAAATAAATTGATACTGTAAATGGTCCTTTCCATATTTTATTACTTGTTCAATAACCCATCAATCGTAATGGCAACATAATACAATGCACCAATGGTTGGTCCACCTGCATATTGAATATGACGATTGTTGAAGATATTGGTACCGCCCAATTTAATCGTTGATTTTACCTTCGGCACCCGAATGGTAACTTGTGCATCCACATTGTTAATAGCATCAATATTACCTGTTACCAAAGGACTTTCCCAAAGGAAACTATTTTGCCATTTCCACACAATATTAAATCCTACATTTCGAGTAATTGCCCTATTGCCAATGGATAGATTCGTTGTCCAATCGGGTGTATTAAAACCAGTTACAAATAAATCAGGACTAGTAATTCCTTTAATTTTGTTGTAATTCACATTACCCGAAAGGGTAAAGGTTTTGTAAAAATTATAGGTTAATCCCAATGAAGAGCCATAGGTAGTGTATTTGTTTTTAGCATTGGTATAAACCCTGTAACGATCCTGTCCTTTGCTAGCCGCATTTCCATTACTCACTAAAGTGGCATCTCTATTACGGTCAATCATTGCAACTACTGCCGCATTGGAACCAACCGTTTCTCCCTTAGGAACAAAAACCTGCACCTGACCCAAAAAGCCATCATAAATATTTGCATAGGCATCCACATCAATGAATACTTTATTGTCAAATAACACTGATTTATAACCAATCTCATAAGAATTGATTCCCTCAGGACGACCATCGGGCAAGGAACCCAATTTCAATAGAGAGCGATTTGCTAAAGCAGCAAAATCTGAATTCCCTGCCAATTTTACTACCGCATTAAAAGCTGCCACGGATGACTGGGTATAGCTGTTTTCGCGGTAGCCAAGACCTTCATTAATAACTGGAAGAATGCCTACCCTTTTTACCCTACCATTATTAACATAAGATAATGCTTCAAATAAGGCAGGAAAACGATATCCCTGCTGATAAGTAAACCTGAAATTATGCTTTTCATTGACAGTATATACTGCTGCCAAACGAGGGGTAAGTTTAGCCGAAAATTCGGGATTATAATCCGCTCGCAATGAACCCCAGAGTTTCAAATGCTCATTAAACAAAGTCTTGGTAATTTGAGCAAAACCACCCAATTTTTTGTAATACGTATTAGCACCAAAACTACCATCGGCCAAAGCCGTATTTCTGTCAGCAATTGGACGAGTAAAATCAACGAAATTATTTCCATCCGGTATTAATTCATACACTCTTGCGTCAGCACCTAACAATAAATTGAAAACTTTAACCTGCTTGGTCAGGTCTAGCTGCCCTTCCACATGATATAAATTGCTCTTTTGCAATAGCGCTGCGCCTCCTGTAAGTGGAGCATTGGGAATGCTGCTCGATTTAATATCCCAATTATTAATATTAATAATAGAGTCCCTTACAGTATTAAAACGCTGAGTGCCGGGAACCACCCTACTGGCATCTGCTTGAACCCTTGCGAAGGCATTCGCAGCTGCAAGATTACTAGCAGTTAAAGCACCTCCATTATTGGTAGCATAGGTAGTAAGTGCCGTCTTATATTTGGCCGCCCAAGCAGTGGCACCACCTCCAGAATAAAGATCTAGATTATCTGCCAATGGTTTTACATTGTATGAGTTACCCGAATTTTCAATAGAAGTATATGCTTTGATCGTAAAATTTGCCCCCTTCAATTCTAATTGTTGATTTTGAACCACTACATTGTCTAGTTTAATTTTATTACCTCTTTGAAATACACCATCCATTTTTCCAACACGGTATGTATACACCAAACTGGTGGTAGGGGTAATTTTATAATGAAGTGCAGCATCTACTTTCAGATTATCAACCGATGGATCTACCAGATCTTTTTCCCAATATCCAGTACGCCCAACCGTTAATGTCCTATTGGTAACACCATCAATTTTTAAGCCGCTGATAGAAACGGTATTACTTCCTGCAAGGGCATCATCACCATATTTATTCCATCCGTCAAAAACAGCATTATTGGACCCATTTAATGCCGGAAAGGATGGATTGGCAGTATTTTTATTGTTTGGATTTTGGTCAAGCTGAGTATTAGAAATCCAATCCGTTCCCTTCAGATAACTCGCATTGAACTTAAAAGCAAATTTATTCTTGTATGCTCGAGCAAATCGTATAGCCGTTTCTGTGAGTAAGCTGGGAGAATGGTCTATGCCGTCAACATGATTTACACCGGTGCGTTGAAATATGCTCAAGCCCTGGGAAGTGAAGGGGCTTTTAGTAATCAAATTAGACATACCGTTAATAGCATTCATTCCATACAATGCAGAAGCTGCACCGGGCGTTATTTCAATACTTTGAATATCGAGCTCCGTGGGCCCAATGGCATTTCCAAGTGGCACACCAAGGGTAGCAGCCTGCATGTCAATACCGTCAACGAGTTGCATAAAACGAAAATTATTGGGAATATTAAAGCCCCGGGTATTGGGCACTTTAAAGGTAATAGAGGAAGTAGTTAATTGAACCCCCTTCACATTTCCAATTGCATCATAAAAGGATGCAGCCGGTGTTTCCTTCAATGCCCTAATGTCTAATTTTTCAATACTAACCGGTGATTTTAATATTTTTTCAGAAGTACGGCTTGCCGTAACTACTACCGTATTGGCCAAAAAGGTCTGGCTGGTTAACTGAATCGC
>CANIMM010000299.1 GCA_947468255.1 Chitinophagaceae bacterium
ATGTTCTGCTCAATATCGTATTGCATGGATTAAAAGGTCCGGTAGATAATATTAAGTATCCTGATATCATGCAACCACAGAAGGAACATACTGATCAATACATCGCCTCCGTACTTAGCTATATCAGAAATAGCTTTGGTAATAAGGCAGAAATTATTAACGATGAGCATGTAAAAAAATTGAGAAAAGCAACACAAGACAGATTAACTCCCTGGACACTAGATGAGTTAACAGGTTGGGAGAAACCAAATAAGAAATAATATCAATTTCAATCCTTAGTAACTTTGAATTAAATTTAAAAAAACATCAACTTTACCAGTTTTAATAATTCGACATCTGTTATGAAAAAAGAACTCCTTCTTGTAGTATTACTAACCAATATAGTTGCAATTTCTATTGGGCAAAAGCCAATGAATTATAAACAAGAAGTTGATTATGTAAACACCATTATCGGAACACCTTATGAAGGATTTGAAAAGGGGCTGGAAGGAGGTGGTACATTACCTGCAGTAGGTAGGCCCTATGCAATGACTAATTTTTTGCCCCAAACTGGCGAAAATAAAATGGGCCTTACCTCCTATATTTATGAGGATAAAAACATTATGGGATTTTTAGCTTCGCACCAGCCAACTGTCTGGATGGGCGACTATGGATATGTTTCTGTAATGCCTCAAATTGGTGAACTCAAGTTGCTCCCCAAAGATCGTGCGCTCAACTTTAGTCATCAAGATGAAATTACCAAACCATTTTATTATTCTGTAATCTTGGATGCAGGTAACCAACAAAATATTAAGGGAGAAATTGCTGCTGCTTCGAGAGCGGCTATCTTCCAGTTTACTTTTCCTGCATCAGAAAAGGCCCGCATTATTATTCAGGGTATTAACTTAAACCCTGCATTGAAGGATCCATCCAACGATTACGATACTCGCATCAAAAAAATAAAAGGATATATAAAAATCGATACCCTTCATAATGAAATCACAGGGTACAATCCCGATCGAGTATCTGCACAACTGGGTCCCGATCTTCCTAATTTCAAGGGCTACTTTGTTATTCAATGTGACAAAAAAATTGCGTCTTTTGGAACCTGGGATAATTCCTCCATCAGCCCTGCTGCTACTGAACAATATGGAACTAGAATGGGCGCTTATATCAATTTCAAAACAAAGGCGGGAGAAAAAGTAAAACTGCGTATCGCCACCTCCTTCCTAAGTGTAGCACAAGCCAAAATTAATTTGGAAAAAGAAGTTCAAGGATGGGATTTCGAAAAACTAGTTGCTTCTACGCGTGCCGAATGGCAAAATAATTTGAGCCGCATAAAAGCGGAAGGAATAACTGAAGATCAAAAAGCGATTTTTTATACTGCCTTATTTCACACAATGCAGTTTCCCAGAGAGTTTTCCGAATATGGAAAATATTATAGTGCTTTTGATGATCAAATTCATACTGGTAACTCTTACACCGATTTTTCCTTATGGGATACGTATCGATCGCTTCATCCATTATTGATTTTTACACAACCTGACCGGGTAAGTTCCATGATCACTGCTATGCTGCAGATGTACAAAGAAGGCGGCCGATTACCAATGTGGCCCAACCCTGCAGAAACCAACATCATGATCAGCACCCATGCAGATGCCGTTATTGCGGATGCGTATATTAAAGGAGTTCGTGGATTTGACACTAAACTCTCCTACGAAGCTTTATTAAAAGATGCAATGGTGCCGCCTGTCAATGACACAATAATGCCCTATGGAGACCGCAATCCATGGACCGGCTATGAAGCCAGGGCTGGTCTTACGGCCTTTAACAGTATCGGCTATGTACCCTTCGGCAAAACAACTGAATCGGTTTCCCGAACCATAGAGTATTCTTCTGATAATTATTCAGTGGCCCAGATGGCAAAATCGCTTGGAAAAACAGCTGACTACAAAAAAATATTGGCATGGAGTAAAAATTATAAAAATCTTTACGATGAAAAATCTGGATTCCTTATTCCAAAAAATGCAGATGGATCATTTTTACATTTCAATCCAAAGGATAAATTAGGTCGACAAGATGGTTTTACTGAGGGCGACCAATGGACCTATCTTTTTGGTGCTATGCAAGATATTCCCGGAATGATTGAAATGATGGGAGGAAATGAAAAATTTGCCAGCAAACTGGATGAAAATTTTAATGACAACCATTACCACCATGACAATGAACCAGGTCACCACTATACCTATCTTTATGATTATTGTGGGCAACCATGGAAAACGCAGGAATTGATCAGAAAGCATACCACCATCAACTTTCGTAACCAACCCCTAGGCATCAATGGCAATGAGGATTGCGGACAGATGGCTTCCTGGTATATTTTTGGTGTAATGGGATTTTATCCTGTAACACCCGCCTCCGGAATTTATGCCATTGGAGCTCCGCAGTTTCCAAAACTCACGCTTCAATATAAGGCAGGCAACCAGGCTAAACAGCTAGTGATTATAGCTAACCATATCTCTGAAGAAAATAAATATATTCAAACTGTACGGTTGGATGGGAAAATAATTGAGCACCCATTTATCAGTCATGGCCAAATCATTAATGGAAAAAAACTAGTGTTTGAAATGGGACCGTTGCCAAATAAAGAATGGAAATAAAAAAGCTCTTTTTAAGTTATTTGACTTATTTCTGAGAACTGAAACATTTAAACAAGTGGAGCACCCTACAAAAGTTAATTTTTGATATCGCTCCATTATTCCATACCATACAATTGAAATAATTAGTATTCTAATTTAAACCCTACCCTCTTTTCAAGAACAAACTAAATGACCTAATTTAGCAAATAAGATTTACAGAATTATGGTGTCAAAAAATAAATTTGGGCTTTTAGCTGCATTATTAATTGTATGCCTATTTGCTTGTCGTGAAAAAAATAAAAAACTCACTCTTTTTGAATTAATACCCTCTGACAAAACAGGAATTGATTTCAGCAATAAAATTGTAGAGGATGAGCAACTTAATATACTCAGCTTTGAATATTTTTATAATGGTGCCGGGGTAGGAATTGGTGATTTTAATAATGATGGCCTGAAGGATATTTTCTTTTCATCCAATATGGGGAAAAGTAAACTCTACCAAAATAAAGGAAATTTTGAATTTAAAGACATTACAGACTCGTCTGGAATTAATACTACTGGGAAATGGGCTGCCGGTGTTTCTGTTGTAGATATCAACCAAGATGGACTTCAAGATATTTATGTTTGCTTTGGAGGCCCTAATAGCGCAGATAAAAGAGCCAATGCTTTATACATCAACAATGGCAATAATAGTTTTACTGATAAGGCTAAAGAATATGGGCTAGCAGATACAGGGCATAGCGTTCAGGCAGTTTTTTTCGACTATGACAAGGACAATGACCTTGATATGTATTTGCTCACTAATATTACAGATGAGCTAGGGCCCAATGTCATACGCCCAAAACGTATTAATGGAGAAATGGTTAATACTGATCGCCTGTACAAAAATAATGGTAATGGAACTTTCTCCAATGTTTCGAGACAAGCAGGAATTCTAAAAGAAGGATATGGACTAGGTGTTTCGGTATGTGATATCAACCAGGATGGATGGCCAGACATATATGTTTCGAACGATTATGTTTCAAACGATTTATTGTATATCAACAACCAGGATGGAACTTTCACTGATCAGGCTTCTACAGTATTCAAACATACCAGCTACTCAGCTATGGGTAACGATGTTAGTGACTTCAATAATGATGGTCTATTAGATCTTATGGAAGTGGATATGCTTCCTGGAGATAATTACAGAAAGAAAATGATGCTGGGATCTACGAATCATGACCGGTATCGTTCTGAGATCCAATATGGTTATGATCCGCAATACATG
>CANIMM010000300.1 GCA_947468255.1 Chitinophagaceae bacterium
GATCATTTGGACGCTCAAACCGGGCATCTTCCGTTGGATATACCCCCTATTGACAAACGCCTCGTCTTTGATGCCGCCGGCCCTGGCTATCAAAGATTTCAGGCCTTCCTCCTGCAGCAAGCCATAAGGACCCGGTCGGTTAATTTCTCCTTGTACCGTTACCCTATTTTCAAATCTTTGATCAATGGCGCCCACATTTACCACATCTCCACTGTGGAGGATGTATTTTGGGAAATCCTTTTTAGTGACATTTTTTACAAGCAAAAAATTGTCACCATTGGTCGTTACCGTAATGGACTGGTCATATGCCTTTTCAGAAAATCCGCCAGCATAATGAAGTAGATTTTCAAGTGATTCTTTTTCCTTTAACTCAAAAATAAATGGATTTTTCACCTCTCCGCTAAGCGATACCCGTTGCTGATACATGGGAAAATGAATGATATCTTGGTCTTCTAGGCGAATATTCTTCCTCACTAATCCATCTGCAAGGTATTGGTACAAATCAATTTCCTCGATTACTTTATTGTTTCGGATCAGCTGAATTTTACGCAGTCCCCCCCTTTCAGTTGGACCACCAGAAATATACAATAAATTGAAGAAATTAGTTAGGGAAGAAACCACATAGCCCCCTGGATGAGCTGCTTCGCCAGAAACGATTACCTGAATGCTCCTTAATTCGCCTAGATTTAAATAAAGCGAAGTTGCTTTTGTTTTTAATCCAGGGTAGATAGTAGACAATTTTTCAGTCACCAATTTTCGAACTCCCTCAATCGGTAGTCCACTTAATTGAATTACGCCTGCATAGGGCAAGTTGAATTGACCTTCCGAATTGATATAGCCAGTAAATGATTTGGTATTTAAACCGGTTATGCTAATTACCAATTGGTCGCCGGGTCCCACAATATATTGCTCGGGAGTAGCCAAATTGGTATTGGGCGAATAATCAAAAAATGCATTCGTGAAAAAGCTATACCCAAAATAAGGTGAAATAGGTTTTGTAAAAGGAGTTTGAAATACCCAACTGGTATCTCTTTTCATCTGCTGATTATCTATTGAAGTGTCGGATGAAGGACTTAGGCTTGCTGCCCCTGAAAAAGAGCCTCTAGTTTGGACCAATTTTTTGGTTTCCTCAATCATTTGTGCCGTAAAGCCTCTCTTAATAAGCTGGTTGCTGATCTCTTTGTCGGATAGGCCCATTTGCTTTGCCTGGCTATAGGCATTGGCAAGCTGAGTTTGAATACTCCCCCCACTTTTCAGGGTCTTACTGCTTTGGGCAAATAATAATATAACTGCAAAACAACCAATAAATGTTGCAAAGAATTGCTTCATAAGAATTTAACTGTTTATAACCCCATCAATATACCCAGCGATAAAGTGGTAAGATTAAGGGTAGATTGATTTGTTAGACTGCTTCTGGTCAATGAATTAGCCTGAAAACGCATTTTAATATTTTGCAATAACTGATAATTCATTTCAAAGCTAATACTTTTTTGATTAAACTGGGGGCTAAACATAAATGTCGGCTGTGGGCTTGCTAAATACTGATCGTCAGTAGATCCGGCTCCTCCTTTTCGGATATATTCCAGGCTTAGCGTGGCATATAATCTCTGCAAAGGGGTAAACTGTGTAAAAATCAATATCCTATCGGCATTATTACCCATCCAATCGCCCAAACTTTGGCCATGATGCGTATAATTTTCTGCCGGGTTTACATTGGCATAAACGAAAGGGCGATTGCGCGTATATTCCAATCCTGAAACAATTCGGGCAAACCCAAACAATCCGGCCTTTTTTAGCCCCAATTGATACCCTAGCTGGTTCCTGTTATTACTGGACATTGCTGTAGACAAACGGATTTCATCAATAAAAATTTGGCCATATAACTGTGTTTTGGGAATTAACCGACGTAGAGAAAATCCTGCAAAAATTTGTCCATTTGCACCTGCCAATAAATTCTGATTGTTGCTGGTGTTGTCAAAGCTTTTAAAGTAAGAAACCGGTATCAAATAGCCCAAATTGAGTCGGCTATCATATACAATCGACTCGCCGATACTGATTTCCACCCCGTTTTTTGGGAGATAGGTAATGGAGTGAAAGGCATAAAATTTGGGTATATAATACTGTCGCCTACCCCCAAAAGTGGTATTGTTGAACGAAAAGGAGCGTGAACTATCTAAAATGTTGGACTGAAGCCAGGCATGCATATAATCAAAACGCAACCACTTAAATGGCTGCACCTGCAATTTGATATATGGATAGGCCGGTGCATTGGGGGATAATACAATTTGGGAATTGATTCCATATCCCCAGCTGAGCCGATCTTGCCCTATAGAAATATTCCCTTTTTTAAAGGTATAGCTGATTCCAAATCTTAAATCGTTGTAATTTTTACTCAAATGATTGCTGGAATCGCCAATATTTACATACTTTTTGTCGGAAGAAAAATCCTGCAAGTATTTAACGCCATTGCCATAAAGACTGATATCATTAAAATAAAACAAATAGGCAATTCTAGTACCCAATGACCCACGAAAATTAACTCCTATATTTTTTTCTATTAGCCTTTCATTATTTGTCAGCCGGATATTTTCCCCGATGATGGGATCTAAATAAATGGATGCACTAGAGTCACTGGCAAAAAACAATCTCCACCTGCCCCAATTGTCTTTTTTTAATACCTGCAAACCGGCTAGCCGGGGAGAAGTTTCTTTAGCCCCCAAATTTGCAGGGGTATATTCTCGCAAATAAAATTTTAATTCTGCATTGTCTGCAGCAGTTAAAGTTAATTTTTGACTATCCAATGCCATCAAAGCTATTCGAATTTGACCTCTGGTGACAGGTTTTATCAAATCATTCCAAGGCACTGTATGACTTAGCGCCATTCTGTCTACAAAAGTATAAATGCCATTATTGTCAGATGCGAGCATATCCTGTGCCCTTGTGTGACTGGAAATGAATAGGAGAAGGATCAATACTAACAGAAAGCTTTTATGCTGCATTTGAATCTCCATTCGTTAGGTGTATAATTTGCGGAATAGTCATTTAATATTTTGATACAAGATTGGTTTAAACAGACCATTTGAATTAATCAAGATTTAAACGCCTCCTACCTAAGTAAAGTTACAAAAATTAACAGTACCAATCGACTGAAATGCATTTTGTTGTCAAGAAGCATTGCTTTGCCAATGACAGTTTTCATGAGTACAATTTCAATTCCAACGGATGGGCTGGAAATATTGCTGGGCAACTTGCTTCCTATAATCACCTGCCCCCGTAAACGGGAAAAACGTAGCTTAGACGCTTACTGATAAAGGATTTTCTTCAACAAAAAGTGAAACAGTATATTTACAATAAAATTAATGGAAGCCAATAAACCAAACTATCACTTAATCCAGGCGCTGCGCTTTCTGGCCGCATTGATGGTAGTTTGCTGTCACGCTACCTTTTACACCAGAGAGAGATTACTCTCCAGTGTAGCACTCTTTAATTTGGGCGCAAATGGCGTTCCTTTATTCTTTGTTATATCCGGCTTTGTTATGGTAATCTCTTCTGCAAAGTTAGTAAGCGATAAAAATGGATGGAGGAAATATGCAATGAAACGCATCATTAGAATAGTGCCTCTTTATTGGCTGATTACCAGTTTCAAGGTCGTTCTAATGATATTGTCGGCTGGACTTATTATGCATAGTGAAATTGATTTTGCTACTATTTTAAAGTCTTATTTTTTTATTCCTAGTATAAACATTGAAGGGGAAATAAGACCGATATTAGGAGTTGGATGGACGCTTAACTTTGAAATGTTATTCTATCTACTCTTTACCATTGCCCTTTTTCTACGGTTAAATACAGTGATTTTTTCTGGGATGATAATGATTGCGC
>CANIMM010000301.1 GCA_947468255.1 Chitinophagaceae bacterium
TACAACACAGAAAGGCCACATTTTTCATGTTCTATGTTAACCCCAAGTCAAATGCATCAACAAAACAAGGTCACCATGAAGACCTACAAAACAAAAAACCGAAGCAAGGAGCTCCTTGCTTCGGTTTAAATAGCTATTTTTAATCTTTAAAACCCGTATCGTTTATTTAGGACGACACAAATATTGAAAGGAAAGGTTAAGATTTTTTATTTAACATTGGTTGATAAATTTTCTCGGCATATTGCAATACTTCTTTTTTATCTAGGGTCATGTGTTTGGTTTGTTGGTTTTGAAACATCGTCATCTGATCTTTATAGTGGGGTGAATTGGGCAGTTGCGAGGCACCAAAAGTGTTGATGGATTCAATAATAGGAAGCCCCTGTTTTGGATATCGAACAAAACAAATATATGCGTCGCCGGTAGTAATATTGCGTGTACCATTTAAATAGGGCTTGCTGTATGCGGCAGCTAGAATGTCTGGTAAACCGTCTCCTGGCCTTGCATCGTTGCCACGGGCTAATTTTTGAATGTCACCCAGCGTAAGGTCGACAGTGCCGAAATTGGCAAGCATATAATCATTAATATATTGGTAGGTCTCCACGCTTTCTGATTTGGTAAGTTCTCTGGTAGGAAGATTATTAAGTTTTTTTGAGATGTACTCGTATGCCAATAAAAAAACAGCGGCACCCTTGCTATTTACAACTGCCCTGTGGTCCCATTGTTGCAGTTGGGTAATTACCTCTTTCAGCAAAGGGTATTCAGAAACACTTAAATTTATTAAGCTATCGATACCATAGGGAAACACAAATTCTGCGGGATATTGTCGGTCAAATTTTATTTTTTTAAAATGTTCGTAGTCCATTTTGTTTACCCCTTTCATTAATTCAGTAACACGGGCGCTGCGGTTGTTATTATAGGTTTCAAAACCGTCTTTGAGATCATACTGAACGGCATTAAGATTTGATTTCTCATCAGTTGCCAAAAAAGGAGAATGATTGGTATTAAATAAAAAGCCGGAAGCGGGATTGGTATATTGTGGCAATTCGGCAACGGGTTTAAATTTGGTCCATAGTGTGGCGGAAGTATTTCCAGGCAGGGTTCCTTTCCAATTATAGGCCGGGTCGGGGTTACGTATAGGAAGTTTAGCATTGCTAATGTAAAAGATGGTGTCATGTCGGTCAGCATATACAATATTAAACATGGGCAAACTGGTCATGCTTACAGCTTTATAAAACTCCGTGTAATTGCGGGCTTTATTCATTCGATACCATTCTTCCAAGGCCTTACAATCCATGTTGGCTGGAAGTCGCATAGAGAAGACACCATTTGTTGTTTTAACGGTGGCGCCATATTTACTCCAGTACACTTTTTTACTAATGGCAATTGGGATGCCTTTAATTTTTATTCTTGCTTTTCTAACTTCGAGATCCAACCATTCGCCATCAAATTTATATTGATTGTTATTGGCTGGGTTCATCTGTAGTTGGTATATGTCAATAATATCAGGACTGTTAACGGTATGCGCCCAACCAAGATTTTCATTGGTGCCATGAAAGACAAGGCAGGCACCGGGAAATAGGCCGCCGAGTATATTCCAGCCTTGCTCGCTTTGTAAATGCGCCTCGTAAAAAGCTACAGGCCCTTCTACAGGCTGGTGGGCATTAATAGCAAGAAAGGCCTCGCCAGTAGTTGTTTTAGAAGGATGAAAAGCAAAAGCATTGGACCCCTCGGAGGAAAACCCTGGAATGGTACCAACTTTACCGCCTAGTATTTTAGGAAGGGTTCTGTCTACCCCGCAAAAAATACTAAGAGAAAAAAGTCCAGCAGTGAGATATTCTTTATTATTGAAAGGAAAGGCTTTTTTATATTTGATTGCTTCAGGATGAGATTTGGCATAATCATTTAAACCCTGCACATAGCCATCTACCAATTTAATAAAATCTGGACTTAATGTATTCCATTGATCTTCTACTAGTTGTCGGCATCGTAATAGGTTGACTACATAATCTGCCTGTGCCCCTTTTTTTCCTAGTGCGGAAGCCATCTTTCCCTTACCTGATAGAATCATTAATTGTAATGTGGTGAAGTCGTCTTCAGCATGTGCCCATGCTAGACCATAGGCAACCTCTGGATCAGTTGGTGCAAAAATATGTGGAACACCAAAGCTATCCCGGGCAATGGTTATATTAGCGGGGTTGATTTGTGCAATCGCAGCGCTGTTCAAAAATAATAAAACCAGTAAAAAATTTTTCATACTGAAAAATAAAATAAAACAATCAGGTAGCCTAAAAAATAGTTTCTAAATGGATCGAATTTTTTAAGCAGATGATAGTTTGTTTACAGAAACCAATATTAGTTTCATTCTAGATTAAACAAGTGAATTTGAAATTTGTTCGGCTAATGAAAGAAGTACCACACAATACAATTAGCTTTACTATATTCAAATTGTTTTATTTAATGGACGTAGAATCAATAATAAATCAAACCAAAAAATGGATCAGCGATGTTATTGTAGGTTGCAATTTTTGCCCCTTTGCGGCGAAGGTTGTAAAACTGCAAACTATATATTATCATGTAGAGCAGAGCGGGGAAATCAAAGTTTGTCTAGATGCTTTTTTACAAGAAATGATTCGGCTGGATGTTAATCCTGGGATTGAAACCAGTTTTCTGATTTTTCCGAATTCGTATGCAGACTTTGACGATTATCTTGATTTGGTAGCGCTTGCGGAAAAATCAATTTTCGATAATGGCTATGAAGGAATTTATCAGGTGGCAAGCTTTCATCCATTGTATCAGTTTGCAGGTTCAAGGGATGATGATGCGGCAAATTATACCAACAGGTCGGTGTATCCGATGTTACACTTACTGCGGGAAGAAAGCATTGATAAGGCGTTAGAGCATTTTAAGTCTCCCGAAAACATTCCCGAAACCAATATTAATTTTGCTCGGGAAAAGGGGCTGGTTTATATGAAACTATTAAGAGACAATTGTTTATAGGGTGGGAAAAATGGCATAAGCAATTGTTTACCACGGCTTGTATTAACTGCGCTTCAGCCATCCAGTTATGCTCATTCTGCTCCTATTGGCTACCATTACTTCGTGAACCATTTCATCGCTTTTAAAAAACACAGCTGTTTGGGCGATGGGAGAAACCTGCTGAACACCATCTTCTTGGTACATCCTTAATTGGCCACCATCTTCTTCTAACCAGTTTTCGTTTAAATAATTGATGAGCGAATATTTTCTATTAGAATCGTTTTTAAACTGGTCTATATGTTTTTTATATGAACTTCCTTCTTCGTATACGGCGTAATGAAATTCGTAGCCATTAATTCCGGTAAAGCAAGTCTGATTGAGGCGATCAATAAAATCTTCTATTTGTTGTAAAAACGCTTGTTCAAAAACATTGTCGTGCCGCTTGTCCATCCAATAAATTTTATCGCCCCTCATTTTTTGATTCGCATCTTTCGTTGCTTCGTTGCCTATTCCGGCTGCTGTCATCAAGCCATCTTTTTCTAGTTGATGTATGTTTTGT
The DNA here is from genome assembly GCA_947468255.1 of Chitinophagaceae bacterium. GTDB lineage: Bacteria > Bacteroidota > Bacteroidia > Chitinophagales > Chitinophagaceae > Ferruginibacter. The sequence goes on from CANIMM010000301.1 coordinate 3,536, forward strand.
TGCAATCCCTTGGATAGGGTGTCTGACAAAAACTGCGTATCAATACCCACTTTGTTTTCTAGGTAGCTATCAATGAGTAAATCAAAATGTTGGTTCATTATTTAGTTTGAGGCCGGTAAGGTAGTTCTTTTGGTTGCCAACCAATGGCAATCATTTATTGTTGCTACTAAAAAGGGTTTTATCTTTATATAACATACGCTACTAATGAAAGATTTTAAAAAATATTACATTCTACCAGCGCCACCCGAAGAAGTATATTTGGCATTAACACTTCCGGCTACCATTCAATTGTGGACTGGAGAGGTTGCGGAGATGAGTACCGAGCCGGGAA
>CANIMM010000302.1 GCA_947468255.1 Chitinophagaceae bacterium
AGGAGCAAAAATTTTGCTCGGTGGTAAACGTACCGGCGCTTTGATGGAACCAACAGTGGTAACGGATGTGCCCCGCAATGCAGATATGGTGATGCATGAATCATTTGGTCCATTGGCTCCTATTCTTAGTTTTAAAGATATTGATGACGCCATTGCACTGAGTAACTCAACCGCTTATGGCTTGTCTAGTGGAATCATTACCAATAATATGCAGCATGCCATTCGCTTTATTAAAGAGTTGAAAGTAGGCACCGTTAATATCAATGAAGTTCCTGGCTATCGAATTGAAAGTTCTCCTTTTGGAGGAATCAAAGATTCAGGACTAGGTATAAAGGAAGGTGTGATCGAAGCAATGAAATGTTTCACATTTGTGAAAACATTCTCCATGCCTTGGTAATATTTCCGATACCGTATAATTCTTGATGGAATTGATTTTCAAAAAAGGGATTTTATATTACCCTTCATATTAAGGAAATAAAGCAGCATTGTTTTAAAAAAATAGCATTAAAAAATTGAATATGCAAAAACTATTATTTACTCCTGGACCGCTAACAACTTCTAAAACAGTGAAGGAAGCCATGCTGGAAGATATGGGCTCGAGAGATCATGCCTTTTTACTAGCTGTAAAGGATATTCGAAATGGTTTATTGGAACTGGCGCATGTGTCCAAGGAGGGAGGGTATGAATGTGTAATCGTTCAAGGGTCGGGAACATTTGGTGTAGAGAGTGTGATAGGCAGTGTGGTGGGAGCTACTGATAACTTGCTCATTTTGGTGAATGGTGCATATGGCGAAAGAATCGTCAAGATGGCCAAAATCAACCAGATTCATCACGAAGTGTTGCGTTTTGAAGAAGATGAAATCGTTACTGCAGCAGCCACTGAAAAATACCTGTTGGAGCATCCTAGTATTACCCATGTGGCATGTATCCATAGCGAAACTACTACTGGCCTCTTTAATCCAATTGAAGCCATTGGTGCTGTTTGCAAGAATCATAACAAGGTTTTTATTGTGGATGCGATGAGTAGTTTTGGGGGCGTAGAAATGGATATGCAGCAAATGCATATTGATTTTCTGGTATCTTCTTCCAACAAGTGTATTGAAGGGGTTCCTGGATTTTCTTTTGCCTTGTGTAAAAGAACCGAATTGGAAAAAGCAAAAGGGCAGGGAAGGGGGTTGAGCCTCGACTTATATGACCAATGGAATGGATTGGAAAGCAATGGTCAGTTTCGTTTTACACCTCCTACGCTGAGTATTATGGCTTTTCGCCAGGCAATGAAAGAGTTGGAAGCGGAAGGTGGTGTAAAGGCTAGGGAAGCCCGATATAAAACCAATAAAAAATTATTGGATGAGGGTATGGCAGCGCTTGGCTATCAACAATATTTACGTCCCGAAATACAAGGACATATTATTACTTCTTTTTTATACCCTACTGATAAGGCATTTAATTTTGATGATTTTTATAATCAGCTTAATGATCGGGGATTTGTGATTTATCCAGGCAAGCTAAGCAAAGCAGATGCATTTCGCATTGGAAATATAGGGCAGATTTTTCCCGATGATGTAAAAGCGCTTGTGGCTGCGGTGAAAGAGGTGATGCAATAATTGATTGTTAAACAATATCCTTTATCTACCATGACTGTACAAAATGCTGACAAGGCAGATGCGGTAATTATTGGAGCTGGCGTTTTTGGGTGTGCCATTGCTTACTATTACACAAAAAATAATCCCGGAAAAAAAGTCATTGTACTTGAACGCAATGAGATCTGCCATGCAGCTACCAGTCGTGCAGCAGCTTTGGTTACTCGTATCCGAACGAAAAAATATTTTATTCCCCTTTCATTGGAAACCTACCGTGCAGTTGCACAGATGGAAAAGCAGTTAAATGAAAGTATGGACATGAAGCAGGTGGGTGTACTTCACCTTGCAGCAAGCGAGTCAAGCGTGAAAGAATTAGATGCCTTGATGGAGGTTGCCGCAGAATTTGATGAGCCCGCTGTTTACCTCAGTCAATCAACTGTTCACCAAAAAGCTCCCTGGATAAACGCTGACAATATTTTGAAGGCAGGCTTTATGCCCCTTGAATCCTATTGCGATCCTTACCTCCTAGGCACATTCTTTGCCCGCTGTGCAAAAATGCAGGGTGCTGAAATTCGCCAGGGAGTAGCCGTCAATGAAGTTTTAATGGAAGGAGATACGGCTGTTGGAGTTACTACCTCAGCCGGAAATATATATGCTAATGCGGTGGTGATTGCTGCAGGTGCCTGGTCCCCGATATTTGCTATGCAAGTGGGCGTTGGCTTGCCGATGGCACCCGTGAGAAGTCAATACTGGATCACGGAAAGAAATGATCTTTTTCCCGTCAACTCTCCCATTGTTATTTTACCCGACGTACAAGCATATGCAAGGCCCGAAGGTGGAAGTTTACTTTTTGGCATCCGCGAATCAAAGTCTTTTACAACCTCTCCCTTCGATATACCAGCTGATATGAGCGAATTTTTGTTTAGCCCCGACAAAGGTGTGGGCGACCTTTCGGAAGTAATAGATCAACTTGCCCGTTTTTTTCCAAGGGTATATGATATCGGACTCAAATATTATATGGCAGGGTTTTCAGGCTATACTCCGGATAATAATTTTAGTATGGGTATTGTTCCTGGAGTGAATCAGCTATTCGCGGCAACAGGCTGCGTAGGTGCGGGTATTTCTGTGGCAGGGGGTGTGGGACTTGCATTTGCTGAATTGATAGCAGGAAAACCGAATCCCTATGACTTTTCTCATTTCAATATCAGTCGGTTTGGGAAAATAGATCCTTTCAGTAAAGAATGGCTGGATAAATGTGCGCTGGCTAGATCACTAAAACGAAGCGGCTAACTGGTATAGAAATAGGGTGCTGGGAGCGCTAGTTGAAAATCCGCGGTTCCAAAAAAAACGGTGGTAGTATGCATGAATTAGGCTACTTTGAATAACATTGAAGAAGAGGTTTATTTTCTTGTCCTGTATATTTATAAAATCATCCTATTTGAAATTTTGAAAAACATGTCAACTACTACCGGATCTAAACTCCAGCACCTGCTTTCCAGCTCCAAAGGTTTTTTTATTGTATGGTGCATGATTGCTGCCTTCGGAACTTATTTCTGTATGTATGCATTTAGAAAGCCATTCAGTGCCGGTACCTATAGTGAGTATAAGCTTTGGGGCATCGACTATAAAGCGGTTTTGATTATAGCGCAGGTGTTCGGATACATGTTGTCAAAATTTGCAGGCATCAAAGTGATATCTGAATTAAAAGCTTCTAGTAGAAGAAATTTGATTATTGTGCTCATTCTGATAGCAGAAGTAGCCTTATTGTTTTTTGGCCTGGTTCCATATCCATACAATTTCATTTTTCTGTTTGTAAATGGCCTTCCGCTGGGGATGGTTTGGGGAGTTGTTTTTAGTTACTTGGAAGGACGCCGATTTACCGAAGTATTGGGTACCGGTTTAAGCATCAGTCTGATCATTTCTTCCGGCATTCTAAAAACGTTTTATTTTTATTTGCATGGTTGGGTACCTGCTATTTCTGAATTTTGGCTTCCTCCGGTTATTGGTTTAATTTTCCTTCCCCTGTTTTTGTTTTTTGTTTGGATGCTTTCAGTAATACCAGCACCCACTCCCGAAGATATTGCTTCAAGATCAGCCCGTACACCCATGAGTAAAGAAGATAAAAGAAAAGTGCTTCGTGATTATGGCTTGGGTTTACTTGGGTTTATAATCATATATGCCTTG
>CANIMM010000303.1 GCA_947468255.1 Chitinophagaceae bacterium
GGTACCAAGCATGGAATTGGCAATTGTATAGTGTTTGATCACTTGGAAGAATTTTATAAGGAGGGAGTAAAGGATTTTAAGCGCATGGTTGAAATGCATCAGATTGATATTCCAAAAAACATTTGTGCCAACCTTTCAGATGAGCAATTTAATAAAATGATTGATGTGTCTTTAGGTATGAAACCACTTTGGGAAAATGCCTTAGGAAAAGACTGGGAAAAACAGATGAATCGCGAGCGGCTGAGAAAACTATATGAGCGACTTTAATCGAACTTGGAAAAAACCGATGCAATTTGTATCGGTTTTTTTGTGCTGCTGTTCAATCCTCTTTGCAACAGATTCACTGTTGTTAACTCATTGAAACAAAGACCGGGAGCACCTTTACAACCGCATCAAAAAATAAAACACTACCTTTGCCATCTACTCCACTAAAAACATACGGCAAGTTGTAAGCCGATGTGGTAAAAAATTTCCGCTGTTTCAGAAAATGCAACGTCTTTCCCAGCCTTTATAAAAATTAAACCATTCAATGGCATTTACAAAATTAGAATTAATTGAACCTATCCTGAAGGCATTGGCCGACGAAGGATACACTACCCCTACACCCATTCAGCAACAATCGATTCCACTAGTACTGGAAAGAAGAGATTTACTAGGTTGTGCTCAAACGGGCACTGGAAAAACAGCTGCTTTTGCTATTCCTATTTTGCAGATACTGCATCAAGAAAAGGAAGCCGAGCGAGGACGCAAACAAATTAAGGCGCTGATACTTACCCCTACCCGTGAGCTGGCTATCCAAATCGATGAAAGTTTTGCGGCGTATGGAAAATATACTGGCCTTACCCATATGGTCATTTTTGGTGGCGTATCACAATTTCACCAAACCAACCAATTAAAAAACGGAGTGGACATATTGGTAGCAACGCCCGGTAGATTATTGGATTTAATGAGCCAAGGCTTTATTGGCTTACAACATTTGAAAATATTTGTATTGGATGAGGCCGATCGCATGCTCGACATGGGCTTTATTCACGACGTAAAAAGGGTAATCATAAAACTACCCGCCAAAAGGCAAACGCTTTTCTTCTCTGCCACCATGCCTCCTGAAATCCAAACCCTTGCAAATGTATTATTAACCAATCCTGCGAAGGTAGAGGTCACTCCAGTTTCATCTACTGTGGACGCTATTGACCAAAGCCTGTTTCATGTTGATAAAAATAATAAGCCAGGGCTTTTATTGTATCTGTTGAAAAGCGAAAAAGTAGTTTCCGCCCTAGTCTTTACTCGGACCAAGCATGGTGCGGACAAGGTGGTAAAAATTTTGCATAAGGAAAATATTACAGCAGCAGCTATTCATGGCAATAAATCACAAAATGCGCGGCAACATGCATTGAGTAATTTTAAAAATGGCAATCTGCGCGTACTAGTAGCAACGGACATTGCTGCAAGGGGGATAGATATTGATGAGCTTACCCATGTAATCAATTTTGAATTGCCCAATGTGCCCGAAACATACGTTCATCGTATAGGCCGTACCGGTAGAGCAGGCAATACGGGAATCGCGTTCTCTTTTTGTGATCACGAAGAGCGTACAGAATTAAAAGATATTCAGAAGCTGATTGGAAAAAATATTCCGGTGGTGGATAGTCACCCTTATCCATTGAGTGCAGCATCTTACGCACCGCCAATAACGGGGCCCAAAAAACCACCGTTCAAGAAGCAGGGCAATAGCTTTCACTCCTCTGACAGAGGGGCAAGAAGGGGTAGCGCTCCTCAACGATCCGGCAATAGATAAAAGGGTATATTTGGCACCGATAAAAATTATTATTATTCAAGAAACCGAAGTATTAACTTCGGTTTCTTAATGTAGGGCATAATTTATCGGAAGGCTCCATTTATACTTAATCGATTGAAACGATGCAAACCCGTAATTATTTTTCTTATTTATTGAATCCGCTAGAACTGCTTCGCACTAAAAAAATATTGCAGGTAAATCCAACCGCAATTGCAACGAGGAAAGAGCCCGAGGCGGTTAAGCTTTTTGTGTATGATTTTGATCATGAGCACATTGACATTAAGGAGTTGACAACGGTATCTTCTTGTTTTGGATATATGGAATCACCCAGTACCACATGGTTGAATGTAGACGGATTGCGCAAAACCGATATTGAGGCGATCTGCACTAAATACGGCATCCATTATTTAATTGCAGAAGATATTTTAAGCATGGGCCATCGACCTAAAATGGATGAGATTGACGGATTGCTTTTTTGCCTGCTCAATATGCTTTATTTTAATGAGCAGGATTCTACCGTTGAAATAGAACAGATCAGCATTGTGCTCGGAAAAAACTTTGTAATTAGTTTTCAGGAAGATGAAACAAGGGATGTATTTAATCCCCTTCGGGAAAAGTTAAAGATTACCGGAAGCAAAGTGCGGAATAATAGTGCGGATTATTTATTTTATTCTTTGTTAGACTTGATCGTTGATAATTACTATGTAGTGATGGAGAAGCTGGGCGATAAAATTGAAATTTTGGAGGAGGATATAGTTCGCAACTCCAACAAGCGCACCCTGGCCAGAATCAATATGTTGCGCAAAGAAATGATTATTCTCAAACGCAGTGTTGCCCCTGTTCGTGAACTGGTAAATGGAATATTGAGAAGCGAAAGCGAGTTGATTGAGGAAAGGACCGAAAAATATTTTAAAGATGTGTACGATCACATAGTTCAGGCGAATGACCTTGCCGAAAATTATCGGGACATGATGATGAATTTACACGATCTGTACCTGAGCAATGTAAATTTAAAAATGAATGAGGTCATGAAAGTTATGGCTATCGTTACCTGCTTGTTGGCACCAGCTACCGTAATTGGCGGCATCTTCGGAATGAATTTTGAATCGATTCCCTTACTGCACAATCAATGGGGATTTTTTATATCGGTTGCGTTAATGTTACTCATCCCTATTTTAATGCTTCGAATGTTTAGGAAGCAGGGATGGTTTTAGTACAAGTTGAATCGATTGCCTTAATTGCGGCTTGCAACCTCGCTTCATAACTACCACTAATATTTACCCAAGGGGTCGATTGATTTATCAGCAGGTCTTTGTAATGGTGGTATAGTTTTTCTCGGGTTCCCAAATCAGGGTATTCTCTTAGTTCATCCTTTACCCAAGGCAAGTCTATATCGCATAGTAAATAAAGGTCATAGCTGTTTGTTACAATTTGATTCAAAATCCATGGATGGCATTTTTCAAAAACAAATTCGCACCATACTTTTAATACATTCATATCGGTATCTATCAAAATAATTTCAGGGCTAGAGGTTGCTATGATTTTATCACGATTGGATAAAAGCCGATCTGCGGCTAATTTAATAGCTGCATGTTCCAGCGCTAATTGACCCTGGGCAATTTCGAGTAAGTTTTCATAGTTGTATTCGGTGCCGTTGGTAAGTAAATATTCACGGGCATATTCTTTCACCCATCCTGTTTTATAGTGATCGGCCAATTGTTCGCACAAACTGCTTTTACCGGTGCTTTCTGGTCCTAGCACTACCACTTTTATCATCATCATTTTTTATCCATTTTCCAGGAAGGCTTTGCCTTTATTATTTTTTTATAAATAGCGCAATCTTCATGGTGAGCACCGGGCAAATAGCCCGTACTTAATAAAAATTCATTTACTATTTCGCCACCTGTAAAGCGAAAGGTTTTTTTAAAAAGCTTGGTCCAGTCGACTCTGTTTTTTGGA
>CANIMM010000304.1 GCA_947468255.1 Chitinophagaceae bacterium
TGTCAAACACCTTACAGTTGTTTACATTGCTTTAAGTCTTGCAATGGTGGCAATGGGATCTGGTGATTTGAAAACGGTACTCCCTGCTACTAGCACATCTGCACCGGCTTGTATGATTTGCTGTGCGTTTTCTTCTGTTACACCGCCATCAATTTCAATTTTCACGTTGAGCGACTTTTCGGAAATCATTGCCCGCAGCTGTTTTATTTTTTCAAGGGTATTTGGAATAAATGATTGTCCGCCAAAACCCGGATTCACACTCATTAAGCAAACCAGATCGATGTCCCCCAAAATATCCTTCAGTAATGATACTGGTGTATGAGGGTTGAGCGCTACACCCGCCTGCATACCCAAACTTTTAATTTGTTGTATATTTCGGTGCAAATGGGGGCAAGCTTCTAGGTGAACGGTTAAAATATCTGCTCCTGCTTTTTTGAAAATTTCCACAAAATTTCCCGGTTCCTCAATCATTAAATGAACATCACATATTTTGGTGGTAGTTTTTCTGAAAAATTCTATCAGCATAGGGCCATAGCTAATGTTGGGAACAAATCTTCCATCCATAACATCTAAATGAAACCAGTCGGCCTGGCTTTTATTGAGCATGTCACATTCATCCTGTAATTGTAAAAAATTGGCAGCTAGCAGAGATGGGGCAATAATGGCCATAATGTTGATTATTTGTTGGGTAATTTAATTCAATAATTATTTTTCGATTTGGGTATTGATGCATCTTTTAAGTGCATCTTTAGCTTCTAGGTAATTGGTATCTATTTGCAAAGCTAACTCGTAGTTTTCAATTGCTTCTTTTCTTTTACCTAATTTTTCATAACATCTACCCATCCAGTAATATGCCTCATCAAAGGTCTTTTGAACTGTTACAGCATTTTTCATAACATCCAGCGCCAATTCGTATTGAGCAAGGTCAAACAAACAAATTGCTTTTTCACGGTATGCCATCATATTGCGGTAATCTAGTTGAAGGCAATTGTTGAAATAACCAATGGCTTTTCGTTTATCCCCGGTGTAGCTAAAATATAGACCCTTTATGAAAATGGCCTGTTGTTGTGCATTTGCTCCTGTTGCGGCTAATAAGGCATCTGCAAGGGTTAGGGCCCTTGGGTTTTTCGTTTGTGCATAAAGTGATCCAAGGGAAATGATGTACACTGTTTTTGGATGAATCAAAATCGCTTTTTCAAAGCATTGGATTGCTTGAATGGTATCGCCATTTTCAAAATACAAAGTGGCTTTAATATCCTGAAAACGGTCATTAAGGGAATCTTTTTGTAGGGTAATCTCCGTTTCATTAATTGCCTGGCCATAATTACCATTTTCTCTGAAATATTGAATTAGGTTCTCTCTTGCTAAAGTAGAATCAGGGAAATGTGAAACTATATCTCTGAGCTCTTTTTCCTGTTCAGCTATAGGATGGGCTGATTCTACTGTAGTGTTGTTGCAGGAAGTGATTGTTAAAACGATGGCGCAAATACTGTAGAAAATCAACTTGGTCATAGTTTTATAGATATGTTGCAAAATTAGGTCTTACAAGAAACTTTATTGACAAAAGGCTGACAAATTAATTATTAGCTATATTTTTGTGCCCTAATTTTTTTTTGATGAGAAGGAGCCTATTGTTATTAATAATTGTTTCATTGTTTGTTTCAGTGTCGAGTGCCTTAGAAAAGGAGGGATTTCGGCCCCCAACTACTTTAGTTGCATCTAATCCATCTAACAAGAAGGATACGATACTTTTTCCAGGGGAGACCCATTTTGCCAATATTCGTCAACTTACTTTTGGAGGTGATAATGCGGAAGCTTATGTTAGTTTTGACAACAAATGGCTAATTTTTCAAAAAACCAATCCAAAAGAAGGGATTATTTGTGATCAAATTTGGATGGGGAAAATACCTCAGCACCCGGAAGATAAATTTGAGCCCAAATTGGTAAGTACGGGGGAAGGCCGAACCACCTGTGCCTATTTTTTTCCTGATGGAAAACATATTCTGTATGGCTCTACCCATTTGGGTAGTAAGGATTGTCCGCCGGTTCCTGATAGAACTAAGTATGGAAATAAATATATCTGGCCCATTTATGAAAGCTTTGATATATTCAAGGCCGATCTCAATGGAAAAATTGTGAAGCAATTAACCCATAGTAAGGGGTATGACGCAGAAGCTACCATTTCACCGAAGGGGGATAAAATATTATTTACGTCTATGCGAGATGGGGATCTTGATTTATATACAATGGATTTGAATGGAAATCATGTAAAGCGAATAACCAATACGTTAGGTTACGATGGGGGTGCATGGTTTAGTCCGGATGGTAAAAAGATAATATGGAGAGCCAGCAGGCCAACCACGGAGGCAGAAATAAAGGAGTACAAGGAGCTGTTGGCAGAAAATCTAGTAGCACCTACGCATATGGAGGTATGGATTGCCAATTCGGATGGAACGGAGGCGCATCAAATTACATTTTTAGAACAAGCTAATTGGGCTCCTAATTTTACACCAGATGGGGAGCATATTATTTTTTGCAGCAACCATGAATATAAGCGGGGCTTTCCATTCAATATGTATTTAGCAGATTTAAATGGAAAAGGGATCGAAAAAATCAGCCGAGACAAGGGTTTTGATGCATTTCCAATGTTTAGTCCGGATGGAAAAAAAATCATCTTCTGCAGCAATAGGAATAACGGCGGAACTAGGGATACCAATATATTTATTGCAGATTGGGTGAAATAATAGGTCTTCACCCGGTGACTCACCCCACCCGGTGACTCACCCTACCCGGTGACTCACCGGATGCAATTTCTATGACTTCACAATCTTTCATTTCTTTTCCCTCAATTGCAAATCGGATAAGTGTTCGGACTTTATGCCATCCCTGTTTTCCTGCAGCACCAGGGTTCATATGCAGGCAATTCAATTTGTCATCATACATTATTTTTAAAATGTGCGAATGGCCACTAATAAATAGTTGTGGCTGATGAATCAATATTTCTTTTTTTGTTTCGGGATTGTATTTGGGAGGATAGCCACCAATATGGCGCATCATTACTCTAACCTCTTCACACATAAAAACCATTTGTTCAGGGTAAATAGATCTTATATCCTGCCCATCAATATTGCCATACACCCCTTTTAATGGACGAAAAGCGTTGAGTTGGTTAGCAATTTTAATCGTACCAAAATCACCGGCATGCCATATCTGATCACAGTTTTTAAAATGTTCAAAAACAGTCTCGTCCAGCAAATGGTGGGTGTCTGATATGAGTCCGATTTGGGTCAAATTAGTTAGATGACAACTATTTTGCTTGGGTAAGCGATGAAAAAGAAATTGTAATTTTTGTAAAACTGGCCATTGAATTCCTCTTTTGATAAAGGGGCTTTGTGGGCATTAAAATACTCAATGGTAGAAATACCCATACCGCATGCTGCAAAAAGTTGGAAAATATCATCGGGAGTAGTTCCATATACATCTGCCGCACCTAGGCCAAATTCAAAGAGTACGAGCGGTTTGTTTTTTATCAATACATTTTTTGCTCCTTGCAGCACTTCATATTCTGCCCCTTCTACATCAATTTTTATAAGATCAATCTTCAAGTCTTCAGGTATTAAGTCATCCAGCTTCTCTACCTGAACGGTAAGCAGAGTGGGCTCTTGGCCAATTTGCTTATTTCTTTCTCGGAACCCACTCACTGCCGGCCTGCCAGGGTAATAATTAAAAGTGGTACTGCCCTTTGTAGAAGAAA
>CANIMM010000305.1 GCA_947468255.1 Chitinophagaceae bacterium
GCAACTATCCCTTTCTACCGCTACCACGGCCAAGCCATTGCGGTAATTTTTTCTAATTCGGTCATAACTCAATATCAACCGCTCGTCTACATGGCTTCTCGCTTCAGTAGCCAGTTTATTATACTGTTTTTCTTCTTTTTCAGTTTCGCTGATAATTTTTTCTAACTCTCCTTTTTTACCGGACAAATTGTTCTCTTTCACAGCAACCGCTTTCTTGGCAGATTCTAGTTGTCTAGCTTTTTCACCAATTTCCTCCGTTGCATCCTTGATATGTTTTTCACAAAGTTTTACCTCCAGCGTTTGCATTTCAATCTCTTTGTTAATTGCTTCAAACTCACGGTTATTTTTTACATTGTCAGTTTGCTTTTCGTATTTTTTTACCAATGCATCCGCCTCTTTAATCGTTTCCTTCTTCTGGTTGATAAATTCCTGCATTCCATTAATTTCTTCCTCCACACGAATTTGACGAGCGTGTAATCCTTCAATTTCATCTTCAAGATCTTTTACTTCGATTGGTAATTCACCTTTAAGAATTTGAATTTCATCCAGCTTACAATCTACTTTTTGTAGATTTACAAGTGCTGTTAATTTTTCTTCAACTGAGAAATCTTTTACTGCGGCCATATTTTTGTATTGTTTGAAATTTATATTAATTGTTCTTAATTCATTTTAAACTTGCCCTCAAGCTCCTTTAAGAGCGTTGGCTACCACAAAATAGTTAACAGGATTGGTAATAACACTAGATTTTTGGACCGCGAAGGTAGGGAATTTTTCACTTAAAATATCAAATAACAGTTCAATAGTATACTGTTCACTTTCATAATGCCCAATATCGGCAATCACCAGCTGGCTATTGGCATCAAAAAACTCATGGTATTTGACGTCTCCGGTAATATAAAAATCAGCCCCGCGATGAATGGCTGTCGGGATCAGAAAACTGCCCGCCCCACCGCAAACAGCAATCTTTTTTACCATTTCGCCCTTCAATGGGGTATGTCGAATGACAGTAAGATTGAAAACTTTGGAAAGTAAATCGAGTAACTCAGGCTCGCTCATGGCCGTCGGCAACTCTCCCAACAAACCGCTTCCAACGCGTTTATTGGTATTATTAATATTTATTATATTGTATGCCACCTCCTCATAGGGATGTGCCTCAATCAAAGCTTTCACAATAGTACTCTCCAACCAATTAGGAAAAATGACCTCTATTTTGGTTTCAGTTTCAGTATGCCCTTTCCCAGGTGTTCCTACAAAAGGGTGAGTCCCTTCTGCGCCTTTGAAAGTACCCTCTCCTGTACTATTAAAACTACAATCACTGTAATTACCCACCTGCCCTCCCCCGGCTTCAAAAATAGCATCCCTTACTTTCTGCGCGTACGCAACTGGTGAGTAGGTCTCCAGCTTTTTCAAGGAATTTTGCCTTGGCAGCAAAATTTCGCAGTTTTGCAAGCCAAGTTGATTGGCAATTTTCCCATTTACCCCCTCCATTACATTGTCCAAATTGGTGTGAATGGCATAAATAGCTATGTCATTTTTAATAGCCGTAATTACTGCCTTCTCCACATAATGGTTCCCACTTATTTTTTGTAAGCCGCCAAAAATTATAGGATGATGGGCAACAATCAGATTGCATTGGTTTTTAATCGCCTCCTGCACTACGGCTTCTGTTGCATCCAAAGTTGTAAGCATTCCAGTGCAGTCCCAACTTGCGCTGCCGGTGAGCAATCCGGAATTGTCATAATTTTCCTGCAACCCAATTGGGGCAATGGTTTCTAAAAAATTGGTGATATCTTGTATTTTCATTTATAAAGATTGATTCAATGAGTACTGCCGAATTATATGCTTCCTACCAAACAAAGATGCAAAAAATAGCTGACGTAAAATACGCATCTGCCGTTTTACAATGGGACCAAGAAACCTACTTGCCACCTAAAGGTAATGATTTTAGGGGGCAGCAAATAGCTACCCTGAGTGAAATTGCCCACCAGCAATTTACGGATAAAGCAATGGGTGAATTATTAGTGGAATTGAGCAGCCGTGAAGATTTACCTGCTAGTCAAAAAAGAAATATTCAGCTAAGTAGCGAAGATTATAATCGCAACGTAAAATTAAGCAGTGCTTTTGTAAGACAGCTTAGTGAATCGGTCAATCAATCTTATCATGCTTGGGCGAAAGCCAGAAAAGAAAATTCATTTTCGTCTTTTGAGCAACCTCTTCAACAATTGATAGAACTAAAAAAGCAGGAAGCAGATATGCTTGGCTATGAACAACATCCCTACAATGCCTTAATGAATGATTATGATAAAGGACTTACTGTTTCAAAAGTAGACAGTCTGTTTGATGAACTGAAGCCCCAACTATTGGTATTACTCGATGCTATAAAAAATAAAAATAACGTAGATGATTCATTCCTTTTTCAACAATTTAATAAGGATGATCAATGGAAATTTGGCATAGAAATTTTAAAAAGAATTGGTTTTGATTTCGAAGCAGGAAGGCAAGATATAAGCCTGCACCCATTTACAACCAATTTCAGCAGTAGGGATGTGAGGGTAACTACGCGAATTGATGAACATGATTTTGGCAACATGACCTGGAGTTGTCTGCATGAAGGAGGCCATGCATTATATGAACAGGGATTGCCAGCCGATCAATATGGATTACCGCTAGGTGAATACTGTAGTTTAAGTATTCATGAAAGTCAAAGCCGACTTTGGGAAAACTGCATTGGAAGGGGACTACCTTTTTGGCAACACAATTCAAGTCTGTTAAAAAAATCTTTTTCCGATCAATTCAACAATATAAGCCCTGAACAATTTTATAGGGCTATCAATAAAGTGGCCCCTTCGTTGATACGAACAGAAGCAGATGAATTAACCTATCACTTTCATGTAATCATCCGCTACGAAATCGAAAAAATGTTGATTGAAGGATCCCTCCAAACCAAGGATATTCCAGCATGCTGGAATGAACAGTATCAGAAATACCTGGGCATTACAGTACCGGATGATAATAGCGGCTGCTTGCAAGATATTCACTGGAGCCATGGTAGTTTTGGCTATTTTGCTACCTACAGCCTTGGCAGCCTGTATGCTGCACAGTTATTTGCAACCATCGAAAGTCAGTATCCGTCTTTAGGAGAAGATTTAGCGAATGGCAATGTTAACAATATTCAGCAATGGTTAAAAAAAGAAATCTATTGTAATGGAAGATATTATTCATCCGAGGAGCTTTGCAAAAAAGCTACTGGGGAATCATTGCAATCCAGTTATTTTATCCAATATGCCACTAAAAAGTTTTCGGAAATTTATATTTGATAAAATAAAAATTGTGGGCACTGCAGACGCATTAGCTGCCGCCTAAGCAGGTCCTGGAGGACCCATTCGCGCAGCTCTAAGTCTACATATTATACTCGATCGCTTCCTGGCTTTCGCATTAATTGGTGTAAATCGCTCATGTAATGCGTATAAACCCCTCTTGGGTTCGTAGATTTTTTGATGCAAATAGAAGCCGCTTTGCCTACGATTTCACCCATCATTCCACAGGTTCTCATTACGCGTACAGGGCCAAGACCCGACTTTGATACACTGATACAGCGGCCTGCCATGAAAAGATTTTTAATGTTTCGGCTATAGAGTGTTCGATACGGCGCCCAATACACTTCTCCATATTGGTATTCAACCCCACGTGTAAAATCGGCGACAAATTCATTGTTTTCAAAA
>CANIMM010000306.1 GCA_947468255.1 Chitinophagaceae bacterium
CAGTACTTTTTTTGTAGTAGTATTTTGTTTATTAACTTTCATTGTAATTATGGGAGCCTTTAATGCCTCAAGTTTGTCAAAGGATACTTGGGTTGCATTATTTCAATATTTTTCTATATTTGGTTTTGCAAAAATTTTGATAGATGAATGTGTTGAAAATACAATATTTTGCAAATCAATTATTAATACCTTAAAATTTGCCAGTATATTTTCATTGCTATTTTTACTTTGCCAGTTTGTATTTGGTGTTGAATTTTCATTTGAGAAATCTTTAAACAGCAATGTGTTGGTATTGGATGTAATTAGATATCCTAGTTATTTTCAAGATCCTCAAAAATATGCCCAGTTTCTTGCTGCTACCAGTTTTTTATTTTTGATAAAAGATAAGAATTCGAAACAGTTGCCTGTTACAAATTATATTTTTGTTTTTTTATCCTTTCTTGCCCTTCTTTTTACTGGAGGTAGAGCTGGATTAGGTGGTTGGTGCATTGGCTTATTTATTTTCATTCTGTTTGCCAATAATCATATTAAAGTATTTTCAATTATTACGATTCTTTCCATATTTATATTGGTGTATAATTATGCTGACAGTTTTGCTATGTTTAAAAGGTCGTCTGTGGAGGATGCCTACGATTTTAGATTGTCTATTTGGCAGGATGCTATTAAAATTTTTTTCAACCATCCTTTTTTAGGAATAGGTATCGGTAATTATGCAAATTATGTTTCTGTTCATAATCCAGATCAATTTTGGGTATCTGATAATCGAATTTCCTATTTTAGTCATCCAGAAAGTGGTTATCTTAAATTTTTGACTGAGTTTGGGATGATTGGATTTATATTGGTTATTAGTTTACTTCTTCTTCCAATTGTAAAAGCGCTCATTCATTTTAGATATAGTAAGGATATCAATATTATTTTACTTATTGCTGCTTTATCAAGTTGGATGGTTGGTTTTTATACTGTTTATTCTTTCGACGATGCTCGAATAAGAGTTTTAGTTATAACGCTTATCTGTTTACTAATGTCAAATTATCAAAAAGTTTTTTTGAAAGAAATATAAATTTCTTATCAATTTTGTCGGATAAAATTGTGATTATTTTAATGATCGGTTAAACATATTGTTGGGAATTTTCAATGAATTTATTTACTAAAATTTACTATAAATTTTGTTTTCAACAATGGAATATTGGTATTTCAAATTATTCAATTGATGATCTATTTCGAAATAAAAAAATTGATTCTCCTTTTACCTGGATGGATATTAATTCTAACTTTCGTTTTTTTGCAGATCCTTTTATTTTTAAATCTCCGGAAGGAAATATCAATTTAATATATGAAGATTTTGACTATAGTAATAATTACGGTAAAATATGTTTATCAACTTTCACTAGTCAATTTAAATATTTATCTTCTACTGAATTATTAGATACTAAAAGTCATTGTTCTTACCCTTATATTCATATCGATAATGATAGAGTAAGAGTTATTCCGGAGTCTGGCAAAAATGGCAATGTTTGCTGTTACGATTATGATTTTAATACTAATACTTTAGTTAATAAAATTAATATTATTAATAGCCAGCCATTGTTAGATTCTACTGTTTTATATTATAATAACAAGTATTGGTTATTTGCTACTAAAATTGGCAAGTGTAGCAATAGTCAGTTGTTAATTTTTTATTCTGATAATTTTGAAGGTCCATATACTCCTCATGTAAAAAATCCATTTAAAAATAATCTGGATGGGACTAGGCCAGCTGGTCATTTTATAAAATATGAAGGCGGAATTTATAGACCCACTCAAAATTCATCAGAGCGTTATGGTAAGTCAATTTCTTTTAATAAAATTTGCAGGTTGGATGAATATGATTTTATTGAGGAACTTTATTTTAAAATTAATCCCCCTTTAAATTCTAGTTTTTGTAAAGGTATTCATACTATTAATTTTTTAGATGATTATTTAGTTGTCGATGGTTTAAAAATTGTATTTTCTCCTTTACAAAAATGCAAGTTGTATTTTAATCTTGTATATAGCCGTTATATTACAAAGTTTAACTCAATTTTTCTTTTTTAATATTGACTGTTTTTATGAATGATTTTCTTAAATATTATTTAAAAAACAATTTTTTAACAATTAAAAAATATAATGAAATTGCTGAGTTATACGCATTAGGTTATGATAAGTTACTTTCCCTATACAATGATCTTTTTATTGATTTATTCAAATATGCCTACAAGTATTCTGTTTTTTATAAAAATCTGTATCAAAAGAATGGCATTTCAATGAATGATGTCAAAGACCTTTCAGATATACCAAAATTGCCCATTATAACTAAAACAGATGTTCGTAATAATAGTAATTTGATTAATCAAGGCTTTAGATTGTTTCAATCTATTGGTTATACAAGTGGAACTACGGGTTCACCATTAAATATTTACAGGTCCCCCTTTAATGTATTTACCGAACAGGCCTATTTAAGGAATTACCGATCAGAGTTGGGTTTTAATTTAGGTAGTCCCATGATTTCTATTAGGGGCGCGCTTGGTAAAAATGCTACTCATAAATTTAATAAATACTCCAATGTTTTGTATATTTCTAGTCAAAATATCAATTCTAATACTATTGTATTTTATTATGATTTAATTAAGAATTTTTCTCCTGTTGCTGTTGAAGCCTTTCCAAGTCTTTTATATAAATTTTGTTTCGAACTGAATAAAAAGGGTCTTACATTACATATTCCTCTTTCTTTTACCTCTTCTGAGACCCTCTACGGTTTCCAACGTGAATTTGTTGAATCATTTTTACATACTCATATTTATGACTGGTATGGAAATGGTGAAAGGACCATTTGTTTATCCCAGGATTATAATAACAAGTATTACCCACTCCCTTTGTACTCTATCAATGAATATTTTTCTTCTAATATTGTAACTACCGCTTTAACTAATAACGTTTTTCCATTAATTCGATATCAAGTGGATGATATTGTTCAATTAAATAGTTTTGATTTTTTAAAAAATATCGTTTACCCTGATATTCATTCTATACAAGGTCGTGCTGGTGTTAATATTGATTTAAAAGATGGAAGTAGTGTAGCTTGTATTGATCATTCTTTTAAAGGGATTTCATTTTTAGAAATGGCCCAGGTTCATCAATATTCCATTGATGCTCCATTGGAAATCAAATTGGTTGTATCTAAAGGTTTCAACAATTCTCATTTGAATACTTTCAAATCTAAATTTTCAAATATGGTTGGAATGGATACTGATTTTTTTATTACGTACTCAAAAATGGATGATCTCACTTATTCTATCAGCAATAAATTTAGTCTTGTTGTAAAACATTTTCAATAATTCTTGTTTCTTTATTTTTCCTATTTCTCTTTTGAAAAAATATAAAAAAGTTTTAATATTTGGCCCAATTGCACCTCCTGCAGGTGGTATTAGTATCCATATAGCCCGTTTGAAATATCTAATCCAAGATGATTTTTTGCTCGATTTTATTGATGAATCCAATATTATTAAAGAAGAATATTTTAGTATTAAAAGTTTTAATCTCTTTGTTTATTTAAAAAAAATATTTTTAGCTGATATTTTATTTATTCAGACGGGAGGTTCTGCTTTACGAAAATTCCATATTTTAATGGGCAAATTTTTTTTTAAAAAGATAATTGTTACTATTCATGGGTATAGTAAAGTGAAAAAAA
>CANIMM010000307.1 GCA_947468255.1 Chitinophagaceae bacterium
CCTTTAGCTGACTGTAATGATGCATTCAAGTGTAAATTAGAAAGGTAAAGCTATTGGTAAAAAAAGTGTAAAAAAAATTTGAAATCCGAGACAAGTGACGTAAATTTGTGGACAACTGACGGGATATGGAAAAGAAATCAAAAAAGGCAATCACCAAGGCTCAAAAAGCGCCTGCATCAATGATGGAAGAACCCGAGGTGCTGTACAACCGAACGGTACGGGTAATCAGCTCCGTAAAAGATTTTACTTACAATGAATTTAAGAAAATTGCTGAAAAAACACCCTTTACTCAGTCCGAATGGGCAGCAATGCTCCATGTTAGCGAACGCACTTTACAACGCTATGCAAAAAACAACAGCAGCTTTGCCCCTATCAATGCCGAAAGATTTGTTCAAATTATACAAGTAGTAAACCGGGCTAAAAAGGTTTTTGGCAGCGTGGATTATTTTTACAACTGGATACATTCCAATCCTCCCATGTTAGAGGGTGATCTTTCTTTTTCCTCCCTTAGCTCCCAGGATGGCATTCAAAAAATATTGCTTCAAATTGGCCGAATAGAACATGGAATCCTTGCATGATAGTATACCGATTAACGAGTGGCCAATTTAGCAATGACCTTTCTGGCAACGGTGCCAAATTGTATGGGGGCAGGTGGAACTCATTTGGTTTGCCGGCGCTCTACACAACAGAACATATTTCACTTGCCGTTTTGGAGATGTTGGTTCATATTAAACACTTCCAAACTCCTCTTAATTATTTTTTAATCACCCTTGAAATACCAGCGCAGGTTTCTTTAGTTAGCATTGACTACAAGAAAATGAAAAAGAACTGGAAGGATGATCCTGCCTATTTACAATCGATGGGAGATGCATTTTTAACTTCGAAACAATCGCTGGTTTTAAAAGTCCCCTCCGCCATCGTTGAAGCTGAAAATAATTTTATTGTCAACCCTGCTCACCCAGATTTGGTGAAAATAAAAATTTTAAAATCTGAAAATTTCATATTCGATAAAAGACTTTACCTCAAAAATGAATACCACCTACCTTTTACTGGGCAGTAACATGGGCAATAGCCTTGTACTACTATCCACCGCTATTGAACAAATAGAAAAACAAATTGGAAAACGAATGCTCCAATCGGGATTGTACGCTACCGCAGCATGGGGAAACAGTTCGCAGCCCGATTTTTTAAACCAGGTGATTGAAGTAGCCACCGGCCTTGATGCAGCTGAAACCTTGCAAACTATCCTGGCCATTGAAAAAAATATGGGCCGAATTAGAACCGTAAAAAATGCGCCAAGGGTAATCGATATTGACATCTTGTTTTTTAACAATGAAATTATTACCCGAAGTGATTTAATCGTTCCGCACCCCGAAATTCAAAACCGACGTTTTGTTTTGACCCCTTTAAATGAAATTGTCCCAGCAATGATACATCCTGTGCTTAATAAAACTACCCGCCAGCTGCTACTTGACTGTCCCGATCAGCTAGCAGTAAAAAAAATGTAAGGCCGGAAAAGATATTTCGCTTAATTTGTGCGCCCCAACTTATGAAGTATAGTTTTGTCACAATTGAAGGAAATATTGGTGCAGGTAAAACCACCCTTGCTAATTTACTCAGCAAACATTTTAATGCTAGGCTGATTTTGGAAGAATTTGCAGACAATCCCTTTCTGCCCAAATTTTATGAAAATCAGCAACAATACGCTTTTCCACTGGAGTTGTTTTTTATGGCCGAGCGGTACAAACAATTGAAAGACCTGCTGCAAACAAAAGACATGTTTCAGCAAATCACCATCTCTGATTACCTCTTCACCAAATGCTTGTTATTTGCCAAAGTGAATTTACCGAATGAAGAATTCAGGTTATACCAGAAATTATTTGACATCATTAATCCCCAAATCGTACAACCCGAAATATTAATTTACCTCCATAGCCCAGTCAATAAACTACAGGAAAATATAAAAAGCAGAAGCCGTACATACGAACAAAGCATTGCCAACGACTATCTTTTTTCGCTACAGGAAACCTATACTAACTATATCAAACAACACAATATTAAAACCCTTTTTGTAGACAGTTCCAACGCTGATTTTGTAGGCAACGAAACCCATCTGAAAATCATCATCGATGCACTTGATAAAGAATATGAAGATGGACAACACTACATTACATTGCCCTAATTAATAAATTGTTACAGCCTGTTAAATGAAAGGATCTGGGAATTAGTTTTTAACTTCGTTGAACCACTAATAAAATTCTATTGAATAGTTCTCCTTTGGCCGTTTTAAAAATCCCTGAATTCAGAAATTTTATTTTGGGTCGATTTGTATTTATTATGGGGCTTCGCATGATGGGCACTTTGGTGGCATGGTGGATGTATGAATTAACGGGCGACGCCTTTTACATCGGCATGATTGGGCTTGCAGAGGCTATTCCTGCTGTTGGTCTTTCATTATATGCAGGCTATGTGATTGATAAAAGTGAAAAAAGAAAACTTCTTCTGCGAACAGTCATCCTCTATGCTATTTGCGCCCTCATTTTACTAGGCGTTTCTACCAGCTGGTTTCATGCAGCATTTGGCAATAAATTGATCATTCTATTTATTTACAGCACTATCTTCTTTACCGGAGCCATTCGTGCATTTTCAGGTCCCAGTTTTGGTGCCATCATTGCTTCGATGGTGCCCAGGGAATTGTTGATCTATGCATCTCAATTGAGTTCCACCAGTTGGCTGGTAGCCAGCATCACCGGGCACGCTATGGCAGGTTTTTTAATCGTATGGCTCCAGGTTAGCGGTACCTTCATGGTCATTCTCTCACTGATTCTTATTGGACTATACAGCCTTTTCAAATTAAAGGAAAAACCACCGAGCCTAACGGTAGAGAAAAAAACACTGGAAGCGGTTGGCGAAGGATTGAAATATGTGTTTAAAACAAAAGAAGTGCTTGCCGCCCTCTCCTTAGATTTATTCGCAGTATTATTTGGGGGAGCAGTTGCCATGGTTCCAGTATACGCAAAAGATATCCTTCATGTAGGCCCTATTGGTTTTGGATGGCTGAATGCTGCTGCCGATATTGGATCCATCAGTATGGTAATCGCCCTCACCATTTCACCTATGAAAAGAAGACAGGGTATAAAACTACTGTTTGCAGTAGCAGGATTTGGGGCTTGCATCATCGTGTTCGGTTTATCCAAATGGTACTGGCTGTCCTTTGTAGCACTCATGATCAGCGGACTGCTGGATGGCGTAAGCGTGGTGGTGCGCAGTAATATCATCCAGCTAAAAACGCCCGATGAATTGCGTGGCCGTGTAATGAGCGTTAATTCAATGTTTATCAACTCTTCTAATGAAATCGGACAGTTTGAAAGTGGTGTAGCCGCCAAATTATTGGGAGTCATCCCCTCCGTGGTTTTTGGAGGTTGTATGACCCTATTGGTGGTAGTCGCTACCTGGATCAAAGCGCCTTCCCTGAAGAAGCTGGAGTACTAAAAGAGATCTATCAATTCGTATTTACTGAAATGCCATTAAGATTGTTTAGCTGCAGCCATTAATTTTTCAATGACATAATAAGTAATTGGACAAAACGTTGAGTTTTTCAAGGCCATTGGCTGCCTTTTCAATAAAAAATCCTCATCCGTATAAGGAAAACGTTCACAATCCGATGGGCGCACATCATAAATGGTGCAATAATTATCTTCCCC
>CANIMM010000308.1 GCA_947468255.1 Chitinophagaceae bacterium
AGCATCACCCCAGGAATGGACATGTTGTTGATTTGCGGTATAGCTAGCCCAAAGCCATTAAAAGAATACCTTACTGATATTGTTAGCACCTATGATATGCTACGATATCCTGATCATCACATCTTTTCAATAGACGATTTGGAAGAAATAAAGAAGCAATTTGAAAAGCTACGATCCTCCAATAAAATCATTCTTACCACTGAAAAGGATAGCGTTCGGTTGCTGAAATTTGAAAAAGAGTTGATATCCTATCCCATTTATGTATTACCCATCGAACATCATTTTTTGTTCAATGACGCAGATCGTTTTCACGGCCTCGTGAAGGGATTTTTGGAATCTTTTGTAAAATTGAAGTAGTTTTTAGGGTTTTCGTAAGCTCAAAACCCTTCATTGATCATAAATATTATTTGGCCACGGCAATTTTCACCTTTTTGTTTTTGATCTTTTCGTCTTTGATCAATTCAAGTAATTCGCCCACTTTGAGTTTTCTTACCGCTACAAAAGAGAAAAAATCCTTCACCTCAATCAATCCAATATCATCTTTCTTTAAATTACCGATCTTCGACAAAAATCCAACAATATCGATCTTATTCACCTTGTCTTTTTTACCAGCTGCAATGAAAAGGGTAGACCATTTGGGTTTTTCTGGCAGTTCAAGCCTTTCTGGCAATTCAATTGAATCCACTTTTTCAGTAATATAACTGGGTAATTTTTCCTCTTCCGACAATATTAATACTGATTTTCCACCTGCCTCCATACGGGCCGTTCGGCCATTTCTATGGGTATAAACATCTGCTGTGGCGGGTAAATGATAATGGATAATGTATTTAATATCTGGAATATCCAAGCCACGAGAAGCTAGATCTGTTGTAACTAGTACATTGGAAGTTCCATTCTTAAACTTACACATAGCACTTTCACGTTCTTGTTGTTCCATTCCTCCATGATAAAACACATTCACAATACCTTTTTCTCTCAGCAGGTTGCTTGTCCGCTCAACGGATTCACGATGATTACAAAAGACAATCATTGATTTATTGCCAATCATACAGATTAACCTGAATAAACTTTCTGATTTGTCTTTGTCAGGCGAAGTCAGGGTCATGATAACCAACTCGTCTGCTTCATGTTTTTCAACTATTGCACCTAAAAAATTAAGTTTTACGGGTGATTTGAAGCCTATAAAGTCAGGAATACCTACCGCTTCGGTAGCAGAAGTCAGTATGCGCTTTTTAACTGAGGGCAAAGAACCAATGATAAATGACATTTCTTCCTGAAAACCAAGTTCAAGGGATTTGTCAAATTCGTCCAGAACCAGGGTACTGATTTGCTCTAATTCAAAATTATTGCGCCTTATATGGTCTGCAACACGGCCTGGGGTACCTATAATAACAGCCGGTGACTGTTTCAAATTATTTTCCTCCGTTTCCCGCTTATGACCTCCATAGCAGCAGGTTACTTTGTATCCAGTAGCCATTTTTCGAAAAACTTCGTCAATTTGAATGGCTAGCTCTCTGGAAGGGACTAAAATTAAAGCTTGCACTTTTTTTAGCGCTGGATCCAACAATTGTATAGTGGGTAGCAAATAGGCCAATGTTTTACCAGAGCCGGTAGCCGATAATAAAATAACATTATCGTTTGCTGAATTTGCCTGAATGGATGCCAATTGCATTTCATTCAAGGAATCTATTTTCAAGTTGGAAAGAATGTTTTCCTGAGAGGGATAATTGTTTTGCATTAAAGCAAAAGTAGTTCTTGTTGAACGAAGGGCAAAATAAGAGAATCTAACAAATTGTATTTCATAACTATAATCTAGGCTAATTCCTTATTTCTATATATAATTATTTCCTATAATTAATATTATGTTAAATAGACTTATTGGAAACAAATCAGCTATACCAATGATTGATGAAATGATATTAGCGAATTCTGTTATTGAAAAAAGGATCAAACAATGAAACCTCCCTACTAAACAAATACTTCAATATAAATTTGAATTAATACATTTTTATAGATCAGATCTAAATTAGCGAATTCTGTTATTGTAAAAAGGCTCAAACAATGAAACCTCCCTACTAAACAAATACTTCAATATAAATTTGAATTAAAAAATTTTTTATAGATCAGATCTAAAATTGTAAGAAGCCAAAATGAAGAAATTTATATAATAATAAATTTTATCTAAAACGTATAAATTATTACAAATCAGTCATTTAAATATATATAATTTTAAAAATTAGAAGTTTTAATAAAATAAATATTTAAATAAAATTTATAAATAGTTGAATAATAATATATTATGAAATAATTGATACTTTATCTAAGTTCGTATATAGTAATAAAAAAAGGCTTTATCTATTCGATAAAACCTTTTTTAAAATATTCAATAAGGTATGTAAAACTATTGATAACCAGTTAATTACATTTAAATATACTATTCAGTATCTGGAATTACCGGATTGTCAGTAGCTGTTGCAGATTCACTGTCAGAAGGGTTCTCTTGGCCCTCAGTTTCTGTAACAATCTCTTCTGTAACCTCTGGCTCCTCATCTAACTTGGTAATTGCTGCAATCTTATCACCTTCATCAACCCGGATCAATTTTACCCCTTGTGTAGCTCTTCCTTGTTCACTTACACTTGATACACTCATGCGTATGGTAACACCACTTACACAGGTGATCATCAGGTCTTGTTTTTCGGTCACATCCAGTAAGCCAACCAGATTACCCGTTTTTTCAGTGACATTGATCGTTTTTACTCCTTTACCACCTCGGTTGGTTACCCGATAGTTAGCTTCCCCAGTTTCTGGGTCATCCAAATAAGTACGCTTACCGTAGCCCTTATCACTTACCACTAAAATAGTACGGCTTTTATCCTCTCTATTCACACAAACCATTCCTACCACCTCATCTTTTTCATCATCCACCTCTATTCCGTATACTCCGATACCGCCGCGACCAGTAGAACGAACTTTTTCCTCAGGGAAGCGGATGGCACGACCACTTTTTATTGCCAACATGATTTCGCAGTTTCCATCGGTCATTTTTGCTTCTAACAGCTCATCGCCTTCCTGGATATTGATTGCATTAATACCATTTTGTCTAGGACGACTGAAATCTTCCAGATCTGTTTTCTTGATAATTCCCTTTTTGGTACACAAAACGATATAATGCCCCTTTACATAGGCTTCATCGTTAAAATTCTTGACATCAATGATTGCCCTTACCTTGTCATCTGGGGGTATTTGTATCATATTTTGTAAAGCTCGACCCTTGCCGGTTTTGTCGCCTTCAGGAATTTCATACACTTTTAACCAGAAACACCTTCCTTTTTCTGTAAAGAACATTAGGGTATGGTGGGTAGAAGCTACAAAAAGATGCTCAATATAATCCTCCTGCCTTGTACTACTACCTTTAGATCCACGGCCGCCTCTTCTTTGTTGACGATATTCGGCAGATGAGGTACGTTTGATATATCCTAAGTGAGAAATAGTAACTACTACATCCTCTTCCTCAATGAGATCCAGCATATTGATCTCATTATTGGCATAAACGATCTCCGTTTTACGTGCATCCCCAAATTTTGCCTTTACCTCTGCCAATTCTGATTTAATAATATCATACCGCATTGGTTCATTTGCCAAAATTTCCTTCAGGTGATCGATCAATTTCATAATCTCAGCGTGTTCTTCCCTAATC
>CANIMM010000309.1 GCA_947468255.1 Chitinophagaceae bacterium
GAAGTTAGAAATGAATACATCGCAAAGCCAGAACGAAGGCCAATGGGTATGGGGATGGATTTGTTTGGTGCAAAAAAAAATGGGGAAGAATTTCCAGTCGAAGTAAGCCTAAATAATTACCAAGCCGGTGGAGAGTCTTTTGTAATTGCTTTTATAAGTGATATCACCAAACGAAAAGAGATTGAAAATGCTACCCTCCATCAAAAAGAACAACTGGCCATTATTAACCAGCGGATAGAACAATTCAATACTGATCTTGAGCAACAAGTAGCTATACGGACTAGTCAATTACAGACTACGTTGTCAGAATTAGAGATTTATAAAAACGATTTGCTAAAAGCCCTCAGCAAAGAAAAAGAACTGGGTGATCTGAAAAGTAGATTTGTTTCCATGGCTTCTCACGAATTTCGCACCCCCTTAAGTACCATTCTTTCTTCAGCATCGCTGGTATCCAAATATGTGACGGGAGAAGAGCAAGAAAAAAGAGATAAACATATCAATCGAATCAAATCTGCTGTCAATAATTTAACCGAAATCTTGAATGATTTTTTATCCATTGGTAAAATTGAGGATGGAAATTTGGTGGCGCACTTTGCAATATTTGACATCCAGGATATGATTACTACCATCAGCAATGAAATAACCTCCATTGTTAAGCCGGGACAAGAAATAATATATCAACACGATGGAGACTCGATGGTATCACTCGACCCATCCCTGCTCCGAAATGTAATGATCAATTTACTTTCCAATGCAATCAAATTTTCGCCGGAGAATAGCAAAATTGAAGTAGGCAGTAAATCAAAAGCAGGTCAAATTGTAATCACCGTTAAAGACAATGGTATCGGTATTTCTAAAGAAGACAAACAGCATTTATTCGAACGTTTTTTTAGAGGTGCCAATGTCACTAACATACAAGGAACTGGTCTAGGATTGCATATTGTAGAAAAATATGTGGAGCTGATGAATGGAAGCATTGACTTTGCCAGTAAGTTAGAAAAAGGAACTTCCTTTACGCTAACTTTTAATTCAATATCCACCAACATAGAATAAATTTTTATCCTCTTTTATTAACCAAATACTTTTTTATGCTACGTGTTTTACTGATTGAAGATAATGACGAGATACGAGAGAATACAGCAGAGATTCTTGAGTTAGCCAATTACAAAGTAGACACTGCTGCCAATGGCAAACTAGGAGTAGAAAAGGCGTTGGAAAATGCTCCAGATTTAATTATTTGCGATGTAATGATGCCTGTATTAGATGGATATGGAGTTTTGCACCTATTGCAAAAAAATGAAAATTTAAAAACAATCCCTTTTATTTTTCTAACCGCAAAAGCTGAGCGCGGCGACTTTAGAAAAGGAATGGAAATGGGTGCAGACGATTACATCACCAAGCCATTTAGTGACATTGAATTATTAACCGCCATAGAAAGAAGAATTAATAAGGCCAAGCAATGGCAAGCTATTTTGGAATCCGCCTTTGCACAACAAAAGCCGGATGAAACGGAAAATATAATAGCGCTTCATAGCCTAGTAGAAAACAGTGCTGTGAATTATTACAAAAAGAAACAATTAATCTATGGTGAAGGCAATCACCCTGTCAGAATATTTTATATCCAAAAAGGAAAAGTAAAAACCTATAAAACAAATGATGACGGAAAAGAATTGACGGTTGCCCTTTTTGGAGAGGGTGACTATGTTGGCTATACTGCTGTGCTAGAGGGTACTGTATACAAAGAAACTGCTGAAGCTTTTGAAGATACTACCCTGGCCATTATGGCAAGAGAAGATTTTGAAAAACTATTACTCGACAATAAAACTGTTGCCAACCAATTTATTCAACTACTAGCCCATAGCGTTACAGAAAGAGAAAAGCAATTAGTAGGTATTGCCTATAACTCATTGCGTAAAAGAGTAGCCGAAACATTAGTTTTGCTGAAATCTAAATATGCCAATGGTGAATCGGGGAATTTTTCCATTCATATTTCTCGAGAAGATCTAGCTCATATTGCAGGAACAGCCACCGAATCAATTATTCGCACATTAAGTGATTTTAAAAGCGAAAAATTAATTGATATCAAAGAGGGCTCAATCGTTATACTGGATGAAAAGAAATTGGCTACTCTGTTAAATTAACTACCCTACAGTGGATAGCAGGTATTGATTAAACTCATTTTTCAATTTGGAGAACTCTTTTTCCAGATAAAACATTTCATTGCGGAGTTTGTCCTGCATTTTACAGGCCTTTGGATCTGGTAGCTTCTTTTGAGCAAGGGTCAATTGAAGGGTTTTTTCCTGTAATTTGATGTCCTTCCCAATATCTTGAATGCATTCGTCATTGAGTATAAACTCATTTTGAAAATGCTCTGCGGTTGAAATCAGTGTTTTATCCGTTGCCCTATCCACTACTTCGCTCAGCCTATTTTTTAAATAACTATTTTCTTGATTAAAAAAGTCAAGCAGCCGCTTCCACGTTATGTTTTCGTGTAAAAATTGCTCTATCTTATTCGGTCCACTCATTGCTTGCTATTTTTATGAAATTCAGTTGCTAACATTTTTTACTTATTAAATAGATGGCTCTCTATTTCGAACTACAGGATAACATTTTTGGACATCTTTAAGATTATATTGTATGGTCGGACTTACATAGGGTATCCCAAGCCCAAGACCCCGTACAATTAGTAAACAGCCCGCCAATGCCAGCATTACTGGATAAGCCCCTCGAATTTTTTGACGCAAGCCAATGCCGATATAATTCCCAAAAAAAGACACGCTCCACATCACCGGTAAAGTTCCCAAACCAAAAGATGCCATAAAAAATGCACTTCTTACAGGATCTGCTGTGGCCATCGCCCCGGCGATGGCCATATAAATTAACCCGCAGGGTAAAAGACCATTCAATAATCCTATCGAAAATAAGGCCGGGTAAGTTTTTTTTAAAAACAACTGACCCAATAAAGACCTGACTGCCTGATTATAGGCAGTTACTCGATTGCTTTTGCCAACCAATAGCTTCCAGCTTTTTGGAACAATAAGTAATAATAAAATGATTGTTCCAATACTAATGGATAACCACTGCTGAAACCCAAAAAATGAAAAACTTTTTCCTGCAATACCGAATGCGATTCCTAATACACTATACGTAATAATTCTTCCCATATTGTATAAAAAACTGCCCGAAAATTTTGACCAATCACTATCCGTTTTCATCGGCAATGAAAATGCGAGCGGTCCGCACATTCCAATACAATGAAAGCTTCCAATCATACCCAATGTCAATGCTGTTAAAAATAAAGCTGCCATGATTATATCATTATTTTCTTTTCATAATAATAATTAATTCCTTCCACCGCCCAGCTTAATTTTACGTAATGCAAACCTTGCTTAGTTCCCCGCATCAACATAACCACCTTCTTGTCAGTTGCAACAAATGATTGATGGAGATCCATTTTTTCATCGGAGGGGCAATATAGGGTTACGGCCCCAATGATTTTTTTGGCTGAAAAATCTTTGGGGAAAATAATTGTCAAGGTTTGGTTATTAAATGCCAGTTCCAATGGTGCAGATAAAGCGGCTGTCCTTTTGATCTCATCAATTTTTTGCTGGTACACCAATTCCTTGGCATAGTAATCTTCGGTTACCAATTGAATATCCTGTTCAGTCGACTTAAAAGCCA